>JBDRZZ010000024.1 GCA_039804165.1 candidate division WOR-3 bacterium | reverse complement strand
GGAGAAATAAGCAATGGGTTATTTAGAATTTCAAAATGGTGAGCTTATAAAAGATTCTTTCAAGGTTTTTGATATTAAGGAAGGTGGCCTTGGCAGAGTGTATTTTGCATTTTGCTCAAGGAGACAAATGAAAGTTGTGATAAAAACTATTTGTAGAAAAATATGGGAAGAATACAATCTTTCCTCATGCTGGAGCTTAGTAAAATCTATTGATAGTGAGCAAATCATAGATCGTCCTTTAAGTATTGGAGAATATATTTATTTAATTTTTATTAGAGAGGCTAAAATTTTGTGTCAAGCACAGGGGCATCCTAATGTGCTGAGGGGCATCGATTACTGGTTCACAGAATAGGGGCAACCGTTTTTTGAATGTGAATTTATAACCGATGCTGAGGATCTCTCTTCATTTCTTCAAACGCATGGGGAGAAAACAGGCTTCAATTATCTTTCTCCACTTGAAGTGATCCATATTGGAATATCATTCTGTAATGGAATGATGTACATAAGTGAAGAATTGCTTAAAGCATTCAACCAGATGAATCCCAAAAATCCTGCCATAGCATTTGTTCATAGAGATATAAAACCAAATAATATACTCATTACAAAGAAAAATCAAATAAAAATTATCGATTTCGGTCTTGCTAAATTTGTTCAACCATCAAGCTTGACTTCGGGGTTCGGCCGCCATATTATAACACCGGGAACTTCACCGTATAAGTCTCCAGAACAAGAGCTAAACTATGAATCTGTTATGCCTTCATCAGATATTTATTCTTTTGGCGTAACAATGTATGAATTGTTAGGAGGAAAAATACCTTTTGTAGAAAATGACTTAGATTTTTACCAGGATATACCGATTGAACTTAAAAGAATATTGGAAAAATGTTTAAAAAGATCGCCATCTGAAAGATATCAATCTTTTAGAGAACTAAGAGAAGAATTGATCAAGTTATTAAAAAAGATAAAAGAAGGCGAAGTAAAAATAAAAGAAAATTTAAGATGCGTGTCTTGTGGATTTGTGGTTCTCAAGAGAATAGAAAGAGAAGAAGAGGAAGCCCTCATAGAGTATCATGGTCACAAAATGGTAAAAGTGCCTGGTGGGGTATTCTATAAAGGTTTAAATGAAGAACAAAAAAGAAAAATATTGAGAAAATATAATAGACCAGATATAAAAGAACTCTTGGACGAAGAAAAATATCAAAAATTGGAACTTCCTTCTTTCTGGATAGACATTTATCCTGTTACAAATGAGCAGTATTATCGATTCATTAAAGAGACTGGATACAGAAAAATTCCTTCGCATTGGAAAGATTGGGGATTTAAAGACCCTCCATATCCACCAGAGGAAGCTAATTTCCCTGTCACTAATGTTTCATACAAGGATGCTTTAGCTTATTGTGAATGGGCAGGCCTGAGATTGCCAACCGGTGATGAATGGGAAAAAGCTGCAAGAGGCCCCGATGGAAGACTTTATCCTTGGGGTGATGAGTATAATATTAGTTTTTGCAATACCGCAGAGTCTGGAAATTATGGACCTGTTGCTGTTGATAAATATCCCGAAGGGAAAAGCCCGTATGGTTGTTATCAAATGGTGGGAAATGTGTTTGAATGGGTAAATGAGCCCTTGCCTCAGGCTCCTTCTTATAAATATCTTAGAGGAGGCTCTTGGGCTGTTTCCTGTGAACTCTTAGGATTGCCCGCGCTTCATTATATAGCATCGCATGAGGAATCAACGGGCGAGACTTCACAAAAGAATATATTTGGCTTCAGGTGCGCTAAAGAAGTAAAAGAAAATAAAAGGACTTTACCTCCATTAGAAGGTAAAATGGAAAGTTGTCCTCTTTGCGGTGGGAATCTGATAATATTTAATCCAGAGGAAATAAAAATCCCAGAAAGAAATATTTATAGCTGGATAGGATTCTTTGACATTGAGTAGAGTAAAAAGATTAGATAGATATGCTCTGAATTTCTTTTTGATACTTCCTAAGAAAAAATGCAAAAAGAAAATCCACATTTGCTTATCTCTACATACAAAAACCAAGAAGGTCAAGAAATAACTATTTCCAGCTCATTAATAGTTTATTACCTCTCCCATCCACAATTTTCCGAAAGCCGTCTCTAATAAAGTGAAAAAAAAATAGTATAGCCTGTTGTTCGTGCAATAAAAAGAGACTTGGGCTTAAACCGATTTTCTTTAGGAGTTAAAGAAATTTTTTAATAAAATTTAATAAGAAGTTTAAACGGTGTTAAAAACTAAAGGTGATTTTATACCTCAGTGAGAAGTTCAAATTAAAGAAACTCTGCTAAGACCTAAAGGAACTTAAAGGTAAATTTGAAGATGAATTAGAAGAGCATCCTTTAGCAAAAGCTTTTAAATTGCGGATAAGAATCCTCTTACCCACCCAGGATATTGGAGTCTCGCCGAACAAATTATTAAAATCTTTATCCGAAAGAGATTGTAGAAATTCTAAGGATGGATTGATTAACTTCTTAGAAGGAAGAAATTCTCTAATTTTAGTTTGCCTTGCATTCTTTGAGAAAGGACAAACTTCCTGACATATATCGCATCCAAAAATGTATTCGTTTAAAGGAGAAGGAAACCATTCTGGTAAATAATCACCTCTACTTACAGTCCAATATGCAGTGCACTTCCCAGGATCCAAAGAGTAAGGTTTATAAAGAGCGTTACTCGGACAAACATCCACACATATCTTACAATCTCTACATTTATTTTCCTTCTCTCTATCCGGTTCAAGTTCAAAATCAATAAGTAATTCTCCAAGAAAAACCCAGGACCCAAATTCTTCGGTTACTAAAAGTGTATTTTTCCCTATCCATCCAAGACCTGCTCTTTTAGCCAATTCTTTTTCTGGTAGAGGCCCTGTATCTGAGTATCCTTTTACTTTTCTTACACCAACTTCTTTAATAATAAATTCTGAAAGAATAGTCAATTTTTCTCTCATAACTTCGTGATAGTCTTTACCTAATGCGTATCTTGATATTCTTACTTCCCCTTCTCTTAACTCTGGAAGAGGCCCTTGCCAATAGTTTATTCCAACTACAATAACACTCTTTGCCCAGGGAAATCTTAACTTTGGATTAACTCTTTCTTCAATATTTCTTTTTAAATATTCAAGATCAGAATAAGAGTATCTCTCCAAAGAAGATAAAAACTCTTCTTTATAAATGGAAGGCTCTAATGTGGTTACCCCAAAAAGGTCAAAACCTATTTCTATCGCTTTCTCTTTGATTCTTTTCTTAAGATCCATTTCTAAAAAATTCTTTTACCACTTCTCTTAAAGTACTCATCTCAAAGCCTCTTCTCCTTAAATACTCAATAACCTTTTCTTTTTTATTTGGCTTACCTTTATACTTCCTAACTGCTTTCTCAATTGCTTTTCTTGCATTCTCTTTCTCATCAATACTTCTTAATAAATCTTCCATCTCATTTTCTGGAACACCCTTATACAACAACTCCATCTTTATGGCAAATCTCCCTTTTGGGTTTGCATTACTTCTATTTTTTATCCAACTTAAAGCGAATCTCCTATCATCTATTAGCCCAACTTTTTCAAAATCGCTTAAGACCTTATTTATAATTCCTTCTTGAATACCTTTGTTTTTAAGATAATTTTCAATTTCTTTCTTTGATCTTTCTCTATAGGAAATGTATCTCCTTGCTTTCTCCTTTGCTCCCACTAATTCTTCATATTCTTTTATAGAAACAATCTCTTCCTCTGAAATTTCCTTACCCTCGTAAAGATGAAAATTAATAAGAGTGTCTTTATATAAACCAAAGGAGAATCTTCCATTTATATAAACATTAACCCTGTCCTTTTTCCTCTGTTCCTCTATCCTGGTTATTTTCATGATAGATATTGAGTGCCTTCCTTATCTTCACCTCCAGTTCTTTAGATATCTCAGGATTATCTTTTAGGAAAAGCTTTGCATTTTCTCTACCTTGTCCAAGTGAGATTCCTCCATAAGTATACCAAGCTCCTGATTTTTCAATAAGATTCAAAGACTGCCCAAGATCAATGAGTTCCCCTTCTTTTGATATGCCAGATCCATACATTATGTCAAACTCTGCTTCTTTAAAGGGAGGGGCGAGTTTGTTCTTCACAACCTTAACTTTTACTCTTATCCCAGTGGACTCCTCTCCTTGCTGCAAATTACTAACTTTTCTTATCTCCAATCTCACAGAAGCGTGAAACTTAAGAGCAAGCCCTCCTGGAGTTGTATAAGCATTCCCAAAAGTTATCCCTATTTTCTGCCTAACTTGGTTTATAAAAACGGCAGAAGTTGAAGCTTTACTCAAAACCCCTGTTAGTTTTCGTAAAGCTTGTGACATTAGGCGTGCTCTTAAAGCTATGTGAGCGTCTCCCATCTCACCTTCAATTTCAGCTTTTGGAACAAGTGCTGCGACCGAATCAATCGTTATAAGTTCTATTGCACCGCTTCTAACCAACATTTCAGCTATCTCCAAAGCTTCCTCTCCGGTGTCCGGTTGAGAAATTAATAAATCATCTGTGTTCACCCCAAGATTTCTTGCATATTGAGGATCAAGGGCATGCTCTACATCTATAAAAGCGACTGTTCCTCCTCTTTTCTGTGCTTCAGCAGCGATATGAAGAGCAAGAGTGGTTTTACCAGAAGCCTCCATTCCAAATATTTCAATTGCTCTACCTTTTGGTATTCCTCCTATGCCAAGTGCATAGTCAAGGGAAATAGAACCTGTTGGTATATATGGAACTTCTATTGTCTCTTTACTACCCAACTTCATCAATGCCCCTTCCCCATACTGCTTGTTTATTTTACTCATAACTGCTTCAAGAGCCTTTTCTTTATCCTTGTCCATAAATTACCTCCTCCCAAAAAGTAATAAAATAGATATTACTAAAAACACCATAAATACTCCAAACAAAAGAACTTTATTTATCTTCTCTTCTTTAGTCCTTATAAATAACAATATTAGCTCATAACAACCGAAAACACTTGCAATACTTCCAACAGAAATAGAATAAAGAATAAAACTTACATTTCTACTTAAAAAAGGAAGAATAAATGCAAGAACATTAGAAGAAAAACCACTAGCTCCAAGAACTCCGATAGAGTATATTATAAATGGGTTAACGTTAAAAATACCTATAGGTAAGTACTTGAATAAGTAGTAAAACACAAAAGAGATTCCTACTGGGATTAAGAGTTCCCAATTTACAGCCTTTAAGGTTTCCATGCCCATAAAAACAAGGGAGAATATCCCTCCAATAATAATAAGCCCCAAAAGGTTAAAATTGTATTGCCTACCAATATTAAAGTACCCAAGAATAAAAAGAAATAGAATAATAGAAAAAACCAATTCCTTTTTTCTTATCTTTACAGACTTTCTTATATTTTTAATCTCCTCCCCTTTAGAGATAAAATAAGAAATAAGGACAAGAGCAAAAAACCCTGATACCCAAAGAGGAAGCATTATGGAAACAAAAGAAGAAATACTTATCCCAGGTTTTCCGTTCCCAAACGCAAGCACTATAAAAACATTTTGAAGATTGCCAAAAGGTGTGATTATACTTCCAATCAATGTAGAGAGAATAAGTAAAGTTAAAGTTTTAGCCTTCTCTTCAAACCTAAGGATCCAATTGCGAAAATAAGTAATAAGAACAAAAGAAAGAAAAAAAGGGGATAAAAGATACGAGAGAGCAATAAGCATAAGAATGGCCTTTCTACTATTTTTCTCCCCCAAAATTTTTTCACCAAAAAAATCAATAACCTTAGACTGCTTAATAGAAGCAGACATAAAACTCAAAAACAAAACGAGGAAAAAATAAGCTACCGGAACAGGAAAACTTACTTCTACAGGCAAGGGTTACCTCCTATTAAAGGAAATTTAGCTAAGACCTCATATATAGGTCCTTCTTTTCTTAAAGTGCTTTTAAAAAGAGTAATCTTATCTACAGGAAAAGCTCCAAAAGAAAAATCAATACCCTCTGGTAAGCTGTATTTACCCCTTTTCACTCTCCCAAGAGTTATATGTGGGGTAAACTCTCTCTCTTCTTTTTTAAACCCAAGCTGAACTATCTTATCTTCAAGAGTCAAATATAATCCTTTTAAAAAATTCTTTCCCTCTTCTATTCCAACCCAAATAACGCTTGCTCTTTTAAGAGAAGGGAAAGCTCCCACACCTTTCAAAGAAACCTTAAAAGGAGTAAACTTTCCGCCAACTTCCTTCATCTTTTCTTCAATCAAGGTGCGCTTATCTGTTTCACCCAAAAATCTTAAAGTAATATGTAAATTTTCCTTCTCCACCCACTTAATAAAAGAAAAAGGAGGAAGTTTTTTACAAAGGTTTGATATTAAATCCTTTGCCTCTTGAGGTATTTCGATTCCTATAAACAATCTTATTTTAAACCTCCAGTAAACTCTTTAAAATTTCTAAAATTTTTAAACTTGCCTCTCTCCTTATTTTATTCCTTTCACCCTTAAGATGCACTATATTAGTAACAGTCTTTCCTGGAATGTCAACTCCCAAAACTACAGTTCCTACAGGTTTTTCTTTGGTCCCTCCAGAAGGGCCTGCAATACCTGAAATAGATAATCCAACTTCGGTTCTTAAAATTCTTTTGACTCCAAAAGCCATTTCTTTAACAACTTCCTCCGAAACTGCTCCAAATTTTCTCAGAGTTTCCGAAGAAACTGAAAGCAATTTCTCCTTAATCTCATTAGAATAAGCAATTATTCCTCCTTTAAAATAATCAGAACTTCCAGGAATAGAGGTAAGAAAACTACCCAAAAGTCCACCTGTACAAGACTCTGCCACTGAAATAGTCCATTTCTTCTTTCTTAATAGTTCTCCCACTTCTAAAACCAAGTTTATAACTTTCCTATCCATATAAAGATTTAATAAAGTCCAAAACAAACAAAAAAATACTTGCCAAGATCCCTGCAAAAATATCATCTAAAACTATTCCACCTTTTAGATGCTCAATTTTCTTTAATGGAGGAATCTTAAAAATATCAAAAAAACGAAAAAGCACTAAACCAAGAATTAATACTGATAAACTTTTACCATGAAAAGCAAAAGTCACAATCGTCCCACTAACCTCATCCAGAGTGAACCAAGTAGGATCTTCAGAAATTCTTAAAGATAACAAGAAACTAAGCAATATTAAAACAAATCCAATTATAAAGTAATAAAGAGAAGACCAATCAAGAAATAAAAAAAGAAGAAAAGCCGTAATAAAAGAAGAATAAGTCCCTCCTCCTTTTATTTTTCCCAAAAAGAATAAGCTTCCAATTATTTTCTCAAGAGAATTCCTATCCCTTTTCATTTAATCTCTTTATTTCTCTCTTTTGCTCCTCTTTTAAAAGCCCTTCTAAATTAACCTGAAGGACTACTTTATCTTGAAAGATTCCAAATCCCTTTAAATAAGATAAAGAATAAAAGTCGGTTGCTTCCCTATCAATTTCGAGCTCATAAATTCCTTTCACTCCAGAAATAAGAAAAGCACAATAATCTATGTATTTTGGGAAAAGTAAAACCCCTCTTTCTTGAGAATTTAACCTTAGAATTTCCCAAATTTTAACAAAAGGCACTTTTCTTCCTCCCTTTTCTACAAATCCCCCGATCCACTTTGGAATTTTAGAAATCCTTCTTATCCTCTTTAACCTACCTAAACTTTCAACTTCATTAATGTTAACGCCGAAAAAAATATTATCTATAGAGAATATCAGCAGTTTCTCCAATATCCCTTTAAAGCTCCTTAATTTTCTCTGTAAGCGAAATTAATGTCTGAATCCTCATTCTAGCTTCCTCTATTGAAGCTGTCTCCTCCTCCATTTCCCTTAAAACTAATAATGCATTTTCTACTTGTTTGTCATTTAATTGGGATAATTTATTGGATAACTTCCTTATCTCATCTGTAGATTCGTATCCTTCCTTTAGAATCCCTGAAATTTGCTCTGCCATGTTTGTGTTAATCACGATTGATTCCGAGATCTTCTTTAAATCTTCTTTTGTCTTCTGAATTATCGATTTAGTCTCTTCAAAGATAGAAATTGACTCTTCTGTTGTGGCAACTATAGAATTCACAGCCTCATCCATCCTTTTTATATTCTCTCTTATTTTTTCCAAATAAGAAGCAGAGTCATTTGACAATTTTCGAATCTCCTCGGCAATCACAGCAAAACCCTTGCTTTCCTCTCCCTCCTTCCTTACAGCTTCAATTGAAGCATTTAGGGCAAGCAAATTTGTATCTTCGGAGATCTGTTCCATAAGAAAATTAATTTCTTTAATTTCCTCAAAAGCTTTGGAGAGCTCTTCTAAAACCCTTGAACCTTCCTTAACCTTCTTAACGAAAGCAGTGATTCTCTCTACCTTCTCTTCAGTTCTCAATTCTGTAGAGTTTGCAAGATCAATAGAATCTTTAGATGAATGAATAAAAGTCTTAATCTGAGATTCTATCTCGGTAGAAAGAGAATAAATTCCTTCGTTTTTCTTATGAACAGAATTAATTACTCCTCCACTTTCATCCTTAATACTCAAGATTTCATTTATAAATTTATTAACTTTACTTGTAGAAGAAGCTAATCTTTCTATACCGGTAAGTATTGCTTCTGCTTGAGTATTAATCTTCTCATAGGCATCCTTTAATCTAAAAATCAAAGAATTTCTATCCTTAATAAAAAGAGTAACAGAATCGTCTATCTCCTCTATCTCATCTCCAGAAATAACTTTTCTCTCAATCACAGAAAAATCTCTTGTAAAATTTTGAAGTTTCTCCCGAATCTCTAAAATAGGTTCTCTCACAATTTTTATTAAAACCCAAAGGAGAAAAGGAGCAAAGATAAGATAAATTAAACAAAAAGGACTTTTTGAGGCAATATAACCAACAAAGAAAGAAAAAATAATAACAGAACTTCCAAAAAAAGAGATCTTCTTACCCAAATTAAGACCTTTAAATTTAAAATCTTTGAGTTCTTTGAACTTAGGAGAAAGCAAAGAAAAACTCAAAAAGTAAATTATACTGAATTCTAACCCTCCTATAGAGAGGAAAGAAAAAAGAGCCTTAAAGATTTCCTCTAAAGATGGAAACCCAAAAAGAGATCTTAAAATCAAATAAAATAGAAAAAGGAATACTCCAAAATTTAAAAATATATGAAAACCATATATCATTGGAATGCTATAAAGAATCTCTCCATCTCCAATAACAATTGCTTTTTTTAATTTATTCTCTTCTATAAAGTAAAAGACAAAGGAAAGAAATAAAGTAGCACTCAAGAGATTTAAAAATATATCTTTATAATTCTCAGGAGAAAGAAACCAATAAAGAGAAGAAAATAATATTGGAGTTCCAATTAAAATACTCAAAACAGTAGAAATTAAAGCAATTTTATTTGATAGTTTCATCTAATTTCTCCTTAAATGATTGAATTTGTTTCCCTTTCAATAAATTGCCAATGTTTAGAACACCCACAATTTTGGATTTATAAGAATATCCGCCAGAGAAAAGATTAGGAGGAAAAACATCTGGTAAAGGCAAAATTTCATTCTCATAAATTTCCACAATTTCTACAATCTCAGAAACTTCTAATCCCACAAGTTCGTTAGAAACTCTTAAAACAACAACCGGAAAAGCATCTTTTAATCTCTCGCCTTCCATCTTTAACCCTAAGATTTGCCAAGAATTTACTACTGGAATAATTGAGTCTCTCAATTCTGCAATGCCAATAAGAAACTCTGACTGAGAGGTGCTAGTTAATCTTAAATCCTTTTTTATTTCCTCTACATCTGAAAGTGGAATTCCATAATATTCCTCTCCTATTCTCACAATCATTATCTCTTCTTTCTTTTTCTCAATTTTCTTTTTTACTAAGGGTTCAAGAACTTCTTTTTCTTCAACCTTATCCTTCTTTTTAATAAGCTTTCCTTCAGAAAAAAACTTTCTTTCGAATTTAGTCCTTTCCGGCTTTATTCTTTCAGATTTCTCTTTAGGAAGCTCTAATTTCTCTTGTGATAATATTTTTTTAAAGCTTATCTTCTTTTTTTTCACTAGACCTCCAAATCAAAAGCAACAGCCTCTATTATCTCAGGAGGGATCTTCTTCAAATTCTCGGTCGCAGCCACAAAAAGAGCATTTTGAGCAATATTATTTATAACTCTTGGAATTCCCTTACTCACCTCATATAGCTTATCCAAGCTACTTTCCTCAAATATCTCTCTTTCGCTTCCTGCCACTTTAAGCCTATGAATAACATAAGCTTTGGTTTCTTCTTTCGAAAGAGGCTCAAGATGAAAACGAACGTTAACTCTTTGCTTTAGTTGGGGAACCCTATCTATTATTCTTTTTAATTCTGGTTGACCAAGCAAAACAATATGTAATAGCTTCTCCTGAGAAGTCTCCAGGTTAAGAAGAAGACGCACCTCTCTAAGAGCATCTAAGGAAAGAATCTGGGCTTCATCAATCAAAGCTACAACTATAATCCCCTTATTATTAAGTTCTTCAAGTTTTTTCTCTAAAAGGTTTAATATTGCAAGTTTAAACCTTGGAATTTCTTCAATACCTATTTTTTGCAGAATTACTTTTATCAATTGATTTGAAGATAATTTTGGGTTTCCTATTATAAAAGGGAGAGCATTTTGCTTTTTTAAACTTTCTCTTAATGCATTTGCAAGATAAGTTTTGCCACAACCAACATCTCCTGTAATAAGAGTGAGCCCTCCTTTTATCTCAGTTATATTATAAAGAAGTCTTGCATAACCTTCCTCAAATCCATTGCTATTAAACATAAAATTTAAATCTGGAGTATTAGAGAAAGGTTTTTTAGAAAGTCCCCAATACTCATTTACCATCTAATTCACGCCTCGCTTTTTGTGCCCAGACATTATATTTATTAACACTAATCAACTTCTCCCAAATTTGAGAACAAAGATTAGGTAAGCCTTTCTTCTGATAAGCTTTCCCTAAATAATAATAAGCTTCATATAAATTTGGTCCAAGACTTATTGCTTTATTAAGAAATTCTATAGAATCATCAAGCATTTCTCTTTCGTAATACATAACTCCAAGATAAAATAAGGCGTAAAGAACTGCTTGTTTATCCTTTGCGTTTTTCTCTATTAAAGAAAGCTTCTCAATTGCTTCTCCATATAAACCTTTTTTATAACTAATATAGCCAAGATTCACCTGGGCCATCTCGTTATGAGGATCAATTTTTAAAACTTCCTGAAAAATAAGAGAAGCTTTATCGTACTCCTCAAGATTTATATAAGCCCAACCTAAGAGGTTATAAACTTTCGTATTTTCAGAATCCATTTTTCTTGCCTTATTAAGAGTCTCCACTGCCTCTTTATATTTTCCGCTAACTATTAGATTCCATCCCTTATCTATCAAAGTTGTAATATTAACTCTCGCCGATTGAATCTTCCTAATAAAATCAGTTGAATCTATAGTCTCTTTTACCATTCCCTTAAAGTTATTTTCTTTCTCTCCCAATAACTCTTTCGCTTTTTTCTCTATCTCAAGGAGCTCTTGTTTAATCGTTTTTATCGTAGAAAGGATCATCCTTAATCTCTCTTCCTTTTCTTCCTTTACTCCGGTTTTTTCAATCTCTAATAATAAATTTTTTATTTTTTCAAACATCTCCTTTGACCAATTCAATTAATTTATCTGCAATTTCATAATATGGTAGAACTAAATCTACGCAACCGCTCTCAATAGCCACCTTAGGCATTCCAAAAACAATAGAAGTCTCTTCGTCTTGCGCAATTATGAACCCTCCCCTTTTTCTAATCTTCCTTATCCCTATAGCTCCATCTTTCCCCATTCCAGAAAGAATAACGCCAACAATGTTACCATTAAATTTTTCTGCCGCAGAATTCATCGTCACATCAGCAGAAGGTCTTACTCCATGAATTGGAGGAGCCTTGCTTAATTTTATCCTCCTTGTCTCTGTAATTTCAAGGTGAAAATCACCAGGAGCAATATAAGCTTTGCCCTTTTCAAGAAGATCGCCATTCCTCCCTTCAACAACAGACAAATCTGAAATTTCATTTAACCTTTCCGCAAAAACTTTTGTAAAAAGTTTTGGCATATGCTGAACCACAATTATAGGAGCAGGGAAGTTGGAGGGCAACTTTTCAAATATTGAATTTATAACTTTAGGCCCCCCTGCAGAAGCTGCTATTATAACCAAAGTCTCCCCTTTTATTTCCTTATTTGATTTAATCTTTTCCCCTTTCTTTCTACTTCCTTTTAGATTAACCTCTGAGGCTATCTTCACTTTTCTAATTATCTCATCCTTTACTTCTCTTAAATTGAGAGAAATTGGCCCCCCAGGTTTCTCAACAAAATCAATAGCTCCAGCCACAAGAGCTTCTATTGTCTTCTGGGCTCCTTTTTTTGTATAAGCAGAGATCATTATTATAGGAGTTGGAGCTTCTCTCATTATTGCTTTTACAGCTTCAATTCCATCCATATGAGGCATCTCAACATCCATTGTTATCACATCTGGCTTAAGTAGAATACTTTTCCTAACCCCTTCAATTCCATTTGCCGCCGTATCAATAACATTAATTTCAGGATCTCTATTTAAAATTTCGCAGAGAACTTTTCTCATAAAAGCTGAATCTTCAACAACTAAAACGTCAATCAAATTACCTTATCTCCATTTTTATATGAACTTATGAAAACCTTTCCACTTCTTAACTCAAAACTCACAGATCTTCCATAATCTCCCCCAGTATCCTCTCCCACAATTTTAATTCCAAGGTTCTCAAGAATTTCTCTTGCTTTCCTTACATTTCTCTTCCCTATAGAATTCTCTGCATCTTCTATAAATTTAGGAAACATTACTGCTCCTCCCACCATTTTTGCAACAATATTCTCCTTCTCCCCTTTAGCCTCTATTAATTTATTTAAAAGTAGAGGAATCCCAGAATCCGCATATTTTTCTTTCTTCTTATCCCCAGGATTTTCAGGAAGAATAAAATGAATCATTCCACCTAAATTTTTCTTCACATCGTATAAAGCAACTGCTACACAAGAACCAAGTCCATTTATTGTAAGAACCATTGGAGGACAAGCTATCTTAAAACTTCCAGCTTCAACTAACAATCCCTTTTCCCTTAACATAAATTCTATCTCTTAAATCCACTGTATGGAAGAAACCTCTTAACCTCTCAGGTAACATCTCAACCTTTCCAAGAACTAAAAATCCATCTCCTCTTAAGGCTTTCCAGAAAGTCAAAAGAATCTTTTCCTGAAACTCCTTTTTAAGGTATATAAGAACATTTCTACAAACCACTAAATCAAACTTATTTTCAAAATCTGCATCTTTTAAATCAAGAACCTGATATTCTACAAGGCTTTTAATTTCTGGAATGATTCTATATTTACCTTCAATTTTTTCAAAATATTTTATTTTATAATTTATTGGTAACTCAAAAAGTTCAATTTCCTCATATTCTCCTTTTCTAGCCATTTCTATAGAATCTTCATCAATATCTGTTCCTAAAATTGAGCATTTAAGATTAAGCTCCTTACAAAGAATTGCAATAGCATAAGGTTCTGCACCATTAGCACAACCTGCACTCCAAATTGAAGGTTCTTTAATAGAAGGAAGAATTTTACTTTTAAGAGTCTCAAACACACTTTTATCTCTAAAGAAACTCGTAATATTTATAGTTAGAGCTTTTTTAAGATTTTCTCTTTCTCCATCATTAGTTTTAATTAACTCAGCATAATCTTCCCAATTCTCAACGCCCACTTTCCTCATTCTATAACGAATTCTTCTCAATAAAGGTTTTTCCTTATAATTCTCCGGTTCAAAATCTAAAAAATCTTTTATTGCTGTAAAAACTACTTCAATTTCTCTATTCTCAAATTTATTCATGCCTTCTTTGCAAGTTCAATAGTTCTCTTTATCAATTTATTTTCTGGATCCAATTCCAATGCTTTCTTCCATAACTCAATCGCCTCTTTTGCTTTTCCCCTTTGATAAAGGATATTCCCTTTCTTAAAATACAATTCCCAATCTTGCACCCCTCCAGATATAAGAGTTTCAATTTTTACCTCACAAAGATCAAAGAGTTTATTTTTATAATAATAATCAATTAGTGCTTTAGAAAGAACCAAACAATTAGGATCCGACTTTAATCCTTCTTGGTAAATCTCGGCGGCCTTTTTCTCATCTCCTGTAAACTCATACAATTTACCAAGATTATAGAAATATTCTCCAAATTCTGGTGCCATTGATAGACCTTCCTCTAAAATATTTATTGCTTCTTCAATATTCTCTTTTCTTATCATAATGTAACTGCGATAAAACTCTATATAAGGATTCTTAACTTTAATTCCATTCAATATATCCAGAGCCTCGTCATATTTTTTGAGTTTTAAATATATAATGGCCTTATTTAGAAGAATTTTCTCATTACTTTCTTCTATTTTTAAAGCTTGAGATAAATAATCTAAAGCAACCTCAGTATTTCCTTTAAGCTCATTTATTAAATAAAGATTATTCAACGTTGAAGCTCTAATATTAGACTTTAAGCTCTCTTTAAATAACCTCTCAGCTTCATCAAGTTCACCCATCTTAAAATTTATTATTCCTTTGTAAAATAGGGCTTCAGAATCATTTGGAGTTAATTCAAGAATCCTATTAAACTCTCTCAAAGCCTCATTTAACATTCCTATCTTAACAAAAGCAACTCCTAAGTTCCTATGCTCTTCTATTTTTTCTCTCTCTTTTATAAGAGACTCCTTTTCAACCTTTAACTCCTTCAAAACCCCTTTCTTCAACAAATCAGAAAGAATTTTTAATGTTTTGAACTCTTCTATAGGAATAACACTTATAAGAGAAGAAAGATTTTTCTCTCCATCTACTTTATTTAAAACCATTCTCTCTTCTTCTGTTAGAGTAGAAAGATCCTTAAACTCAGGAGAAATCACGAGTATTGAATTCTTATCCGGCAAAGAAGAGGCAGCCAATTCATCTTTAAATGCGGCAGATTCAAGGAGAACATCATCTATCCTAATAGAAACTGGTAAACCTTCGGTTTGACAGGATTCTCGTGCTTCAAAAACAAAATATCCTTTTGTCCATCCTGATAGCTCTATTATGGTGTCTCTCATCTGTTTCTTTATATATTCTGCTAATGTTCCTTTATCTATTAAATTTAATTCTAAAAGAATTTCTCCAAGAGGAACATTCTTTTTTTCTTTTTGGAGCTCTAAAGCTTCTTTTAACTGTTCTTCATTAATTACTCCATTCTCTAAAAGAATAGACCCTAATCTATCTTTCCTATTCATCCAATGAATATGGGTAAGATTCCCTCCTTCTAAGTAAAGATATACAAGATTCTCTTCGTTTGTTATAGCAAGTTCTCCCGTCTTACTCCCCAAATGAAGCATTTGTAAGAGATCCATAATTGAAATGTCTGAAAGAGAACCTTTTATAGGCATATTAAAAATCCTCTAAAAGCCTAAAACTTTCATCTTGTAAGTTAATAGATAATATTTTAACCAAATTCTCCATTTTCTCTTTCGAAAGTTTCCTTCCCCCAAGAGACTTCCTTCTTGAAATCTCAAGCCTTCTATGAACCTTCTCCGCCAAACTATCCTCTTCTTCTTCTAATTTCTCAATTGTTTTTGTAAGCCATTCAACCTTATCGGGATTAAAAAGACTAGCTTCTATTTCTTTCTTCTCTTCTTCCTTAAGAATCCCATTCTTTATAAGATTATCTATTGCTAGCATACCATACCTTTTCTGTAACTCTATCAATCTCTGAATGTCTGTTGTATAAGAAACAAATTCTCCGGTTAGTAAATCCAACTCTTTATCTATAACTTTTTTTATCCTATCGGTGTTAAAACCTTTCATTTCCCAAACAAACATCTTAGCCCTATACTCATCTCGCAAAATCTCTGCCTTTTCTGTCTCAACAATCTCTTCAGGAAATCCCTTTTTTACCTCTTGAATAAATTTCTCAAATTCTCCCACTTGTTTTTTTATTTCCTCTTTCTTTCTTACCTCTTCTTTTTCTTTCTCCTTTTCTTCTCTTAATTCATCCCTCTCATCAGGGACATATCCAAATAGCCTAACTTTTTTTACAGCTCCTATCGCTTGACTCATTGTCCTTATGTCTTTTTTCTCAAGCTTTGCTAAGAAGGTCTTAGGCAAACCTTTACCAAGGATTTCAATAACTTTTTTCTTAGAAAAAGGATCAAACTCCTTTATGGGAACCGTAACACCAATTTCAATCTTAGCCATTATTCTTTCAGGCAAATTCAAACCTTTTGGGTGACGATTTGCTGTAAGGACTATTTGTTTATTCTCATTTTCCGTAAACTCTCTAAGTAAATCAAAAAGAATATCCATTATAACTTTTGTGGTAGGTATAGTCTCAAGATCTTCAATTATAAGTAAATTAATTTCTTTACACTCTTCTAAAAGACTAGGATTAATATCCTCTGCCTCGACAAGTTTTGATTTACCTTTAAATTCCTCTTGCATATTTTCAACAAGAAAACTCTTACCTGAACCCGAAGGTCCATATATAAAAAGAGGATTTACCTCCCTTCCCATTAGAGCTTTTCTTATAGCCTTAATAGCTGCAATATTAAATTTAGAATAAATTATCTCTTTCAATTATTCTTCTCCAAGTTTAATCTTAACAGACTTTAAAACTTCAACTCCAATAGCCTTAAAAACCTCTATTATCCCTTCTCCGGTTGTAGCAATAGAAGGAAAAGAAGGATAATGATCAGGATTCAATTGCGCTTCCAATTCTTCTATAGAGGCTATATCTTCTAAATCTCTCTTATTATATTCTATAATTATAGGAATTTCTTCGATATTGATATTATTCTCTTTCAGATTCTCAATCAAATTTTCCCAACTCCATATATTATCTTCCATTCTACTTCTAAGAGAATCAGCAACAAATACAACTCCATCAGCTCCTCTTAAAACCAGTTTCCTTGTAGAATCATAGATAACCTGTCCTGGAACCGTATACACTTGTAGCCTTGTATTGAAGTTTTTAAAAGTACCAAGATCTACTGGCATAAAGTCAAAGAATAATGTCCTATCTTGCTTAGTTGCCATTGAAATAATATCAGATTTTCTGTCCTCTGGAATTTTTGAAAAAATGTATTTAACATTGGTAGTCTTTCCCGCCCTTCCAGGTCCATAATAAACAATCTTACAAACAATTTCTCTTGATGCATATTTAATTACAGCCATTAAATTAACTAACCTCTATGTCGAAAATCCTATTCTAATATCTTTAGCTTTTTAAGAAAATTCGTATTTATATTTCCCTTAATAAAATCTGGATGATTTAAGATTTCCTTAAAAAGAGGGGCAGTAGTAGGAACCCCCCTAATTGTAAATTCGTCTATAGCTCTAAGCATCCTCCTTCTACTCTCTTCTCTATCTTTACCGTAGGTAATTAATTTAAGCAAAAGAGAGTCATAATAAGGGGGAACTGTATAACCCTCATAGATGTGAGAATCCACTCTTACCCCTGCTCCTCCTGGAAGATATAGATGATGAATCGTTCCTGGTCTTGGAGCAAAGGAAGCTTTTGGATCTTCGGCGTTAATACGAACTTCTATTGCATGGCCTTTAATTTGCACTTCCCTTTGATCCTTTATCTCAAGAGGAGCACCATTTGCAATTTTAATCTGTTCTGCCAATATGTCAAATCCTGTCACCAATTCTGTTATAGGATGTTCTACCTGAATTCTTGTATTCATTTCCATAAAATAGAAAGAGCCATCCTCGTTAACTATAAATTCAACAGTTCCTGCAGACCTATAACCTAATTCTTTTACCCCTCTCTTTGCCGCTTCGCCCATCTCTTCCCTTAGCTCGGGAGAGACAAAAGGAGAAGGAGCTTCTTCAAGTAATTTTTGATGCCTTCTTTGAATGGAACATTCCCTTTCTCCAAGATGAATAACATTTCCATAAGAATCTGCAAGGATTTGGATTTCTATATGTCTTGGATTCTCAATTGCCTTCTCTATATAAACTCTATTGTCTCCAAAAGCAGCTTGTGACTCAGACTGAGCCATTACAAAACCTGCTCTGAGTTCTTTTTCATTTCTTGCTAATCTCATTCCTCTTCCTCCACCTCCAGCGACAGCCTTTATAAGAATAGGATAACCAATCTCATTCGCAACTGAAATAGCTTCTTCTACATTTTCAATAACCCCCTCACTTCCGGGAGTCACAGGAACTCCAGCGCTCTTCATAAATTTTTTAGCCTCAGCCTTATCTCCCATTTTTCTTATAGCTTCTGAAGAAGGACCAATAAAAATGAATTTATTTTCTTCGCATATTTCTGCAAAAGAAGGATTTTCAGCTAAAAAACCATATCCGGGATGAATTGCATCTGCTCCAGTAATTTCTGCAGCTGCAATTATTCTAGAGATATTCAAATAACTCTCAGTAGGTGGGCCATCTCCTATACAAACTGCCTCATCCGCGAATCTAACATGAAGTGAATCCTTATCTGGTTCTGAAAAAACTGCAACGGTTTTAATTCCCAAATCCTTTGCCGCCCTTATTATTCTAAGAGCTATCTCTCCTCTATTAGCGATAAGGATTTTCTCCATCTCTTACCAGCGTTTAGAAGTCTGTTCAATCCCTTTAAGTCTCATCTTAAATTCATCTGGATTATTAACATTCTCTAAAGCAGTCTCAAGATCCACAATCCCATTCCTATATAAATCCATCACACTTTGATCAAAAGAGTGCATTCCATATTTTGTGCCTTCTCTAATAGCTTCCATAATTAAGGGAGTCTTTTGTTCATCCAGCAAATATTCTCTTATTGTTGGAGTAGAAACAAGAATTTCTGTAGCAGGAATTCGGCCTGTTCCATCTTTTTTAGGAAGCAATCGGAGAGAAATTATACCTCTTAAGACACTCGATAGTAGAACTCTTATATGCTGATGCTGATAAGGAGGAAAGAATGTAATTATCCTATTTATTGTCTCTGCCGCATTAAGAGTATGAAGTGTTGAAAATACAAGATGTCCAGTGTCTGCTGCTTTTAAAGCTGTCTCCATTGTTTCTGCATCTCTTATTTCTCCAATCATTATGATATCGGGATCTTGACGCAAGATATACTTTAGAGAATTAGCAAAGCTTTTAGTGTCTGTTCCAATCTCTCTTTGAGAAATGATAGACTTTTTATCTATAAGGAGATATTCAATTGGATCTTCAATAGTAATGATATGCTTTCTTTTACTCTTATTAATTTGATCAATCATTGACGCTAAAGTTGTTGATTTCCCCGAACCTGTTGTTCCTGTAACAAGAATTAAACCTCTTGGTAGAGAAGCTAACTCATTTAAAACAGGAGGTAAATTTAACTCTTCAATTGTTTTTATTTCTCTTGAAATAGGTCTTATGGCAAGAGCAATACTTCCTCTTTGAACGTATATATTGACTCTAAACCTAGAAATCCCTGGAATTCCAATTCCAAAATCTGCCTCTTTCTCCCTTAAAAAAGCCTCCTGTTGTTTCTTTGTCATAAGGGAAGAAGCGATTATCCTGAGATCCTCTTTTGTAAGTTTGTTCATCTCCATAGGAACGAGTTCCCCATTAATTCTCAAAATTGGGGGTATCCCAACTTTAAGATGGAGATCCGAAGCTTCTACCTCTATCATTTTCTTTAAAAGTGGCTTAATATCCATAGCTATAATTTCCTCACAACAAATAATGGTTGATTATATTCTACAGGCTGTTCGTTAGAGACTAAAATTTCAACAATTTCTCCTCTAACATCAGACTCAATCTCATTCATTATTTTCATAGCTTCTATGATACAAACTACATCTCCTTTCTTAACCACATCCCCAACCTCCACATAAGGAGGAGCATCTGGAGAAGGAGCTTGATAAAAAGTTCCAACCATTGGAGATCTTATAATATGGAGATCTTTATCTTCTTTTATTACTTCTTCCTTTATTGGCTTTTCTTCAACTTTCTTTTCTTCTTTTTCTTTGACCTCTATTGTTTCTGAAATTAAAGTTTTTGTCTTAGGGAGAGAACTCTTCTCTTGTTTATTCTTTGTCAATCTTATTCTTGTCCAAAAGCGTTGAATTTCAATCTCTTCTATATTACTCTTTTCTAATACATTTATTAAATTCTTGATAAATTTGATATTCATTGAGTCTCCTCCATTTTTAAATTATAAAAACAAAGCATTAATAAGTCAAGAGGTTAACTCTTTTTGTAAATTTATATAAAAGCCTTCTAAACTACGGGAACAAAATCTTCTTCTCTAAAAAGAGTTGTTTTTATCCCACCCCTCACATTAACTTTTAACTCTACAAAAAGATATTTGGGTGATAAAAGGGACTTAAAATGCTCAAATATAATATTTAGGAGGGTCTCATGAGTTACCCTCAGATTTCTAAATTTCTCAATGTAAAGCTTAACACTCTTTAGCTCTACAATAAAGTCTTTTGGTTTATATCTAATCTTTAGAGTATAAAAATCAGGATGGCCACTAAAAGGACATAAGGCTGTTAGTTCTGAAGTTTCAAACTCAACGGGAAAATCAGCTTCCGGAAATTGATTTGGCAGTCTTACTAAAATTTCTCCATTTTTTTTTAATTTACTTAAATCTTCTTTCATTTAAGTTGAGGAAATAAAATTACATCTCTAATTGAAGATTGATTTAGTAAAATCATAACAATTCTATCTATTCCTAACCCTAATCCCCCTGTGGGAGGCATCCCATAAGAGAGTGCTAAAAGAAAATCCTCATCAAAAGATTCTGTTTCAAGATCCCCTTTTTCTCTTAGCTTTGCTTGATCCTCAAATCTTTTTCTTTGTTCAATTGGATCGTTAAGCTCTGAATAGGCATTTCCAATCTCCATACCAAAAAGAAATGGTTCAAATCTCTCTACAATTCCCTCTTCGTCCCTTTTATCTTTTGCAAGAGGAGAAATATCTTTTGGATAATCCATTATAAAGGTTGGTTTATCAATGGAGGGCTCTACAAATTCCTTAAAGATAGCTTCAAGAATTTTTCCTGTTGTATATAACCCTTCCACCTTTACATTCAACTCTAATGCTTTTTTCTTAACCTCCTGAAAAGAAAGGCCTCTAAAATCAATACCGGTTTTCTCTCTAAGACCTTCATAATAAGATAGCCTTTCCCATCCATTTTCAAAAGAAACTTTTTTACCTTGATATTCTAAAACCTTAGAACCAACAAAACGATCAAGAAGGCGATTAAAAAGTTCTTCAACAATCTCCATCATATCATAATAATCAGCATAAGCCTGATAAAGTTCCAACATTGTAAACTCAGGATTATGAAATCGATCAATTCCTTCGTTTCTAAAATCTTTTCCAATCTCGTAAACTCTTTCCATCCCTCCTATTATAAGTTGTTTAAGATAAAGCTCATCAGCAATACGCAAATATAATTCCTTCTTAAGGGACTCCTGATAAGTCTTAAAAGGTTTCGCAAATCCACCACCATATCTCACCTGAAGAATAGGGGTTTCAACCTCAATAAATCCTTTTTCATTCAAAAAATCTCTTATTTCTTGAATTATAAGACTTCTTGTCTTAAAAACTTTCATACTTTCTTCATTTGAAACAAGGTCTAAATATCGCTTTCTATAACATTCCTCTCTATCACTAAGGCCATGCCATTTCTCAGGAAGAGGATGGAGAGACTTTGCAAGGATAGCAAAGTCTTCTACAAATATTGTAATTTCACCAGTTTTTGTCTTTGTCAACCTCCCAGACACCCCTAAAAAATCTCCTATATCAAGATATTTGATTAAATCATAACTATTAGGAAGAAGCTCTTTATTAAAATAAGCCTGAATAGAACCCGAAAAATCCTGAATATCTAAAAATGTGCTCTTACCGTGGCTACGGATTTTCATAATTCTTCCTGCAGAAGCCACTTTTTTGTTCTCAAAAGAAGCAAAATTATCTTTAATATTCTTATTAAAATCGGTTCGATCAAATTTATAAGGATAAGGATTTATCCCTCTTTTTCTTATTTCTTCCAGATGTTGTTTCCTAAACTCTACTTGATCAAGCACTTCACTCATGGATGGAATATAACAAAAGTTTTAATAATGTCAACAGGGATTGAACGGTGTCCCGGATAATTCTACTTTCTCTCTACTAAAGCGCTAACAACTTCAACGAGTTTTTTATATTCATAAGGTTTTCTAATTATTCCATCAAATCCAAATTTTTTATAATCAGCCATTACAGGGTCATCAGAATAACCACTAGAGACAATAGTTTTCACCTTTGGATCAATTTTCTTTAGTTCTTTCAAAGTTTTAAGACCTCCCATAGCTCCAGGAACTGTAAGATCAAGAATCACTACATCATAAGGCTCTCTATTTTCCATTGCCTCTTTGTACAAAATAATTGCCTCTTCTCCATTTTCGGCTTCCCCCACTTCATATCCAAGCAAACTTAAAGCCTTTTTTGCTGCCTTCCTTATAAAAGATTTATCGTCCATAATTAAAACTTTTCCTTTATACTCAATTAATTTCTTTTCTATCTTTTGTCTTTCTCTCTGCTCAGGAATAGCTGGAAGATAAATATAAAAAGAACTACCAACTCCTAACTCAGATTCTGCATAGATATACCCTCTATGTTTTCTAATTATATAGAAAACTGTTGAAAGACCAAGCCCACTCCCCTTTTCCTTTGTTGTAAAAAAGGGATCGAATATTCTTGATAAATGTTCCTTAGGAATTCCAATCCCTGTATCCTTTATAGTTATCTTTACATACTTACCTTCCTCAAGAGGTAAATTTTCTTTCTCACTAACTTCCACATTTTCTGCCTTAACATATATAAAACCACCCCCAGGCATAGCCTCAATTGCATTAAAAAACAAATTGTTCATAACCTGAATCATTTGTCCTTTATCTATCTCCACTTCCCAAAGATCCTCCTGAAAATCAAAATTACATTTTGATTTAGAACCTGTAAGAACAAAATTTGCAGACTCCATAATTAATTCTTTTATAGAAGCTTTTTCCTTTACAGGAACTCCACCTTTAGAGTAAACCAATAGTTGATGTGATAAGCTTTTGGCATTTTGAGCAATTCTTTCAGATTCGGTTATTATATCATAAAGCTCATCCTCTGGGTTTATTTTTAATCTTGCAAGAGAGAGATTTGTAAGGATTCCTGTAAGAAAATTATTGAAGTCGTGAGCAATTCCTCCAGCAAGAATACCAATGGATTCAAGTTTCTGAGCTTTCAACATTTCTTCTTCCATTAGTTTACGGTCAGAAATGTCAATTGTATGAAGGACGAATCCTTGAAAAACTCCTTTCTCATCTATCATTGGTTCCCAGGAACTGGAAGCATACCAAACACTTCCGTCTTTCCTTATAGCCTTATATTCAAAATTTCTACCACCTTTATGATTTCTTAAAGCTTCCTCAAAAACTTTCCTTGCTTTCTTCTCATCGTCTTTATGAACCCACCAAACAAACTTATTTTCCAACTCTTCTTTCGAATACCCTGTAATTTCTTTACAATTTTGACTTACATAAAAATTCCTCCCTTCTTTATCTGTTATTGTAAGAAATCCTGGGAGTGTTTCCACAATTGAACGAAATTTTTGTTCACTTTCCCTTAAAGCTTTTTCTGCCTTTATCCTCTCAGTTATATCTTCAGAAATTATTATCGCTCCTTCAGGGAAAGGGGCTATACTAATAGACAAATACTTATCTTTATATTTCATTACAGGAAACTCTTTTCCTTTCCCTCTCTTTATACAATCCATCAATTCTTTGTGCATATCTATCTCGTGTTTTCCCCCATAATCTTTATACATCACATCTCCAATTTTAGGAATTCTATTCCCTGACCGTCTTTTCGCAAGATTTGTCTTAATTATCCTGCCTTTCTTATCCACAACAATGGTCTCGGCAGGGCTATAATTAAATAATGCATAATTAAAGGCTTCTTTCTCCTTTAGACTTTTTTCATATTCCTTTCTCTTTGTTACATCCCTCATACAGCCCATAAAAGCCTGAGGAATTCCCTCTTTACTTTTTATTAAAGAAGCAGAAATCTCTCCAATAAAAGTGGAACCATCTTTTCTCAACAAAGTATATTCTGCGTTCTTTATCACTTTTCCTTTTAGAAGCTCACTAAATTCTACCCTTGCTCTTTTTCTTTCAAAAGGTGCAAATAAATCAAGAGCTTTCTTCCCAATAACTTCTTCTGCTCCTTTATATCCATGTGCTTCAAGAGTTCCCTTTGAAACAAAAGTTATTTCTCCATCTAAGTCTGTCACTGTGATTCCATAAGGGGAGGTATCAACAAGTGTTTTATACAGTTCTTCTGTTTCTCTTAACACTTGTTCTATTTTTTTTCTTTTTGTTATATCACTTGTAACTTCTAAAACGTTCACCACTTTCCCTTCATCATTTTTTATTGGATAGCCTTTTATTAACCAAAATCTACCATCGGATGTTTCTATTTCTCCTTCCTCTACTTCACCACTCTTCAAAGCTCTATCAACAGGGCATTTCTCACAAACTCTCTTTCTCTTAGCCCAGATTTCAAAGCAATTCCTACCAAGAAGAGCTTTTGGATCTTTCTTAACAGAATCTCCGGCAGCTTTATTTGCCCACAAAATTCGGTGGTTAGAGTCTTGAAGAACCACAAGTTCAGACATAACATCCAATATTAGTTCTATTTTCTCTTCGTAAGCATTAAAGAAACTATCTTTTCGTTTTAATCTTTTTTTCATTTCAAACCCTCTATCAAATAAAATTTAAAAATTTTTTACTATTATTTTATAATATTTATTTTTTAAAAAATAACAAAAAAAATCTTTCTTGTCAAGTATTAATTACTTTTCAATATATTGACAAATAAAAAATGAATATTATAATTAACAATTTAAAAACTGAAAGGAGGTGATGAAGAAAACTAAAAAGCGTTAAGCTTTATAAAAGAGACTTTAATCCAGATTAAAGGTAATTTTTAGAAATTTAAGAAGATTTAAATTTCTTGTTAAATTTGTTCTTTTGAAAAGTATAAAGATTCAAAGATCTCTTAAATCCTTCAAGAGGAAACACCAAATTTAACAAGAAAAAGAAAAAAAGGAGGTTTTATGTTATTATTTCTTTCTTTACTTTTAGTTTCTCAAGCTCCTATGAGTGACTCAAGGTGGGAT
>JBDRZZ010000023.1 GCA_039804165.1 candidate division WOR-3 bacterium | reverse complement strand
CCTAATATTGTTTTTAGTATAGACCCAGATTTTGAAGGAATCTTTAATATAAAAGAGAAAAAAAGAAAGGTTTTAGCTGCTAGAAAAACTATCTCTTCAATTAATGACGAAAAATCAATTCCTGAAATTATAAAAACCGCTATACAGAAATTGTTAAGTTTGTAATTAAACTAATATGAAATGTGCAATTTATACAAGGGTATCAACAGATAATCAGGCAGAGAAGGAATTTTCCTCCTGTGAAGCTCAAGAGGAGAAGATAAAGGCTTTTATTAAGAGTCAAAATAACTGGGAAGTTTTTAAGGTATATTCTGATGCTGGTTATACAGGAGCTAATCTCAATCGTCCTGCTTTGCAAGAATTATTACAAGATATAATGCATGGAAAAATCAATATCGTTTTGGTTTACAAAATTGATAGGCTCACTCGCTCACCTAAAGATTTCTACCAGCTGATAGAATTTTTTGAGAAATATAAGGTTGATTTTATATCTATAACAGAAAGGTTTGATACTTCTACACCAGCCGGAAGACTTCTAAGAAACATTATGCTTACCTTTGCTCAATTTGAAAGAGAATTAGCCTCTGAGAGAACAAAAGACAAAATGCTTGAAAGAGCTAAAAAGGGAATGTGGAATGGTGGAATTGTGCCTTATGGATATAAAAGAGAGAATAAAAGACTTGTTATCAATCCTAAAGAGGCTGAAATTGTAAAGTTTATTTATGAAACTTATGTAACAAGCGGTTCCTTATTTAAGACTTATGATGAATTGAAGCAGAGAGAGATTAAAGATAGACAAGGTAATAATTTCTCAAAAAGTGCTATACATTATATTCTAAGAAATATTGTTTATACCGGAAAGCTAAACTATGCTGGAAAAATTTATCAAGGAATCCACCAGCCCATTATTTCTGAAGAACTTTTTAATCTTGCTCAAGAAATACATCACAAGAAAATTAAGACTCTGCGAGTATATAAAGATTTTCTTTTTTCAGGACTTGTCATCTGCAATAACTGTGGTTCTATTATGACGCCTTGCTATACAAACAAGAGAAAAGAAGAAAGACTTAAACGATACTATTATTACCGATGCACCAAAACTTTTAAGATGGATTGGGATTCATGTAGTGTTAGACAAGTCAACGCAAACAGATTAGAAAATTTCATTTTTGATAATCTTGAGAGAATTTCAAATGACAAAATATACCTTGAAAATCTCATTTTCAGACTTAATAATGACCCGGAATCGGGCTATCGCTCTGGACACGAACTAACGGAAGAATGCTCTCCGCTTTCCTCTCAAACGCTTCAAAATATCCTCAAAATATTTTTAAAATCCCTTGCCCAACAAAAAGGAATTGAAAGGAATCTTTTAATCAAAAAGTTCATAAAAAACATTCTTTATTCAAAAGAACAAATTCAGATAAATCTTTATTATTCAGAGGATTTTGACACTTTCAAAAATTCAAATATTTCTTCAAGGGTTGGGTTAAGTGGGGATAAAAAAGAAAAGGGGACTTCCGTTCCATTTTCAGAAAATCCCCAGTTCGTATTGTTCAAAATGGCTCCTCGGGCAGGACTCGAACCTGCAACTTCCTGATTAACAGTCAGGCGCTCTGCCTTTGAGCTACCGAGGAATTGGATAGTTAAATTATAACAGGAATAGTATGTTTGTCAACCTTCAAGGACAATACCTTCTATCTCGTCTAAGTTCTCAAATTCATCTGCTGCTCTTATTATTTCTATGGCTGTTGGTCCTCTTCCAGGACCAATTAAAAGAACTTTTTTCCCTTTTCTACTAAGGAAATGTATTAATGGCTCAAAGTCACTATCTCCAGTTACAATTACAATCTCATCTACATAATCCGCCATAGAAATGGCTTCAAGAGCCATTTCTACATCCATATTGGCTTTTACAGACCCATCCGGTCTGTCTTTTGCCATTTTTATCAAAACCCTGTATCCGGAGAGAGAGATTGCATCAATTAACTTGAGCCTATTCTCATCTAACTCTCTTATAGGTATGAGAGCAGTGAACTTAATTACTTCTCCATTTTTTTTCTTGAATTTGTCTTCAAGATATTTCTTTAATTTATCGTATCTTATCTCTGCACCACGTTTCTCAAACACCTGTTGGATGTTTTGAACATCCACAAATACTGCGACTTTTTTCACTTCGCCTCCTTTCCTAAGTTTCATAAGCAATTTTTGATAGAATAATTTATTTGCTAAAAGAAAGATATAAATAATTTAATTTTGTCAAGAGGGTAAATTTATTTCTCCTTTCCAAGAATTTCTCCAAGAAGATAGAAAGAACCTGTAACAATTATTATTTCTTTCGGGGAAGCTTCCTTTACAGCTTTTTCTAAGTCTTTTTTGGGAAGCCCCTCTGTATTATTAGCTACCTCTATTTCCAATTCGTGAGCGATTCTTTTTATTTCCTCTAAAGTAGTCCTTCTAGGATGGGATATTTCTGTAGGATAAAATCTTTTTATTACAGGTTTTATTTCAGTTAACATCCCTTTAATATTTTTATCTGAAAGACAAGAAAAAAGAAGAACCACTTTTCTTGCAAAAACCTTTTCTATTGTTTCTTTTAAAGCCTTTATTGAATCAGGATTGTGTGCTCCGTCCAAAATTATAAATGGATTTCTATTTATAATTTGAAAACGCCCTGGAATTTGAAGATTTAAAAGAGCTTCATTTATTTCTTCTTTTTTTAAATTTATCCCCATTTTTCTACAAGCGGTTATTCCCAAAGAAGCATTTAGAGCCTGTTTTACTCCAATGAGGTTAGTCTTGAATTCCTCGTGAGCTAATTTGAAAAACATTCCATTTTCGTCAAGATTAGTTATCCTTACATCTTCTATAAATTCTATATTCCCTTTAACCTCTTCCTTTAAAATTTGCATAACTTCCTCTTTCTGTGGTCCGGAGATATTGATTCTATCTTCTCTTAAAATTTTTGCTTTCTCTCTTGCGATCTCAGAAAGAGTTTCCCCAAGTATTTGGGTATGGTCAAATCCTATAGAGGTTATTATTGAAACATTGGGCTCAAATACATTTGTCGCATCCAATCTTCCTCCAAGTCCAACCTCAAAGATTGAATAATTCACTTTCTCTCTCTCAAAAAACAAAAAAGCCATTGTTGTTAAAGTTTCAAATACAGAAAAATTAATTCCTTTCTTGTTCTTAATTTCTTCAATAAGGGAAGTGAATTTCCTCTTAGAAATTGGTTCCCCATTTATTCTTATCCTTTCCCTGTAAGAGACTAAATGAGGTGAAGTAAAAAGACCTGTTTTATAACCAGCTTTTCTGCAAATCGACTCAATTATATGAGCTGTTGTCCCTTTCCCGTTTGTGCCTCCAATTAGAAAACCTTTCAATCTCTTTTGAGGGTTTTTGAATATTTCTAAGCTCTCTTTGAACCTTTCTAAATCTTTTTCGTATTTTATATTTTTTCTCTCTCTATCTATTAAAGAAGAGAGATATTGAATTGCTTCAGGATAATTCAAGTTAGAGTGTTAAGCACCAAGTAGGATTCTTTCTTTCATTTCAGAGACAGCTCTCTCTATCCCTACAATTATAGATCTCGCAATTATTGAATGACCAATATTTAGTTCGCTTATTTCCTCAATATCTGCAATAAAACCAACATTTTGAAGATTAAGACCATGCCCTGCATGGACTTCAAGATTTCTAACTATACCAAATTGAGCAGCCTCTACGATTTTCCTTAGTTTATCTTGTGTAGGATTTTCGCACCAACTTCCAGTATTCAGTTCTACAGCATCCGCTCCAAGTTTTGCAGAGAGCTCCACCATTTTATTATCTGGCTCTATGAAGAAAGTAACTTTTATACCTGCTTTTTTGAATTCTTCTGTTGCTTTTTCTACTTCTTTTGAGACTTTATAAAGATCAAGACCTCCTTCGGTCGTAAGCTCTTCTCTTCTCTCTGGAACAATACAAACCCAATCAGGCTTTATATCTTTAAGAAAATCTCTTATTTCCTTATCAAGAGAACACTCCACATTTAGATGAGTTTTTACCACCTCTCTTAAAATTTTTATATCTCTTTCTTTTATATGCCTTCTGTCTATTCTAAGATGACAGGTAATCCCATCAGCTCCTGCAGATTCAGCTAAAATAGCTGCTTCTACAGGATCAGGATAGCTCACTCCTCTTGCTTCTCTTATAGTGGCCACATGGTCAATGTTAACCCCCAGTCTCATTTCTATCCTCCGAATAAAGTTTCCTATTTGTTTCTCTTAATCTTTTTATCAAAGATTTAACAAGATGATAAATAATAGGATCTCTCTGAAGTTTTTTCTCCAGTTCTTCAACTTCAATAACAGAAAGAATTGTATCCTCTACTGCTATTGCGGTTGCACTTCTTGGATGTCGATCAAGAGCACCCATCTCTCCTAAAAAATCGCCTGTTTTTAAATCTGTAATCCACTTTCCTTTCTTTTTTATCCTTACTCTACCTTTCTTTATTAGAAACATCTCTTTTGGTATATCTCCTTCCGAAATTATAACTTCTCCTGCCTTAAAATGCCTTGTCTTCTCCATTTTATTTATGAATAGATTTCTTCTTTCTCCATTCAACAACAATTGGAGCAACAATGAAAATTGAAGAATATGTCCCGATAATAAAACCAATTAGTAAACAAAGGGAAAAACCTCTAAGAATTCTTCCGCCAAGGAAGAAAAGCGCAAAAACAACAAACAGGGTGGTTAAAGAGGTTATGATTGTTCTACTAAGAGTCTGATTTAAAGAAGCGTTTACTACTTCTGGAAAAGAACGACCTCTCATTAATTTCACATTCTCCCTTATTCTATCCGAAATTACAATAGAGTCATTTATAGAATACCCAAGAATTGTAAGAAGACCAGCAATTATTGGAATGTTAAATTCTGTATTTGTAATTGAAAGTAGCCCTATTGTTATTAAGACGTCATGTAATAAAGCCACAACCGAAGCAACCCCAAAATGAAAATCAAACCGAATCCAAACATAAATCAGAATACCCAACATACCTAAAAGAACAACCCAAATAGCTCTTGTCTGAAGCCCTTTTGACACTGCGGGTCCAACAAGTTCTTGACGAGGGAAAATTACTTTTTTACCAGCGAACCTCTCCACTATTGCTTTTTTAAGCCTTGTAAGAGCTTCTTCTTCTGTCTCTTTTATCTTGATAAGGAAAAGATTCTTTTCCATATATTTCTGAATTGTTGCTTCTTTAAAGCCAGCTTTTGAAACAAGTTCCCTCATTTCTTCGGAAGTTACTGGTCCTCCATCTATTTCTACCTCAATAACACTTCCTCCTGTAAAATCAACACCATATTTTGGACCACGGTGAATAGCTAAGGAAACAACCCCACTAAAAAGAAGCACACCTGAAAATAGAAAAGCCCATTTTTTAACTTTTAAGAAATCAACTTTGGGATTCTTAAAGACATTTAACATTGGAAGAGCCTTTAAACCTTTTAGGATCCAGAATTCAAATATATTCCTTGTAACAAAAATTGCAGTAAAGAAACTTGCTAAAAGCCCGATTGAAAGAGTTACAGCAAACCCCTTTATAGGACCAGTCCCAAAATAGAACAAAATAATGGCAGCTATAAAAGTTGTTAAGTTTGCATCAAAAATTGTAATGAAAACTTTTTGATATGCACCAACAATTGCAGTTCTTATCGTCTTTCCAGATTTTAGCTCTTCTCTTATTCTCTCAAAGATTAAAACATTTGCATCTATTGCCATTCCTACAGTTAAAGCAATACCGGCAATACCTGGTAGAGTTAAAGTTGCTCGGAGGCCCGAGAGAATTGCCAAAAGAAAGATCACATTTAAAATTAAACCAAAGATTGCAATAAGACCAGCTTTTAGATAATAAATAATACTAAAACAAAATACAAGGATTGTTCCAAGAATTATAGAGCGAATTCCAGCTTTAATTGAATCATTCCCAAGAGAAGGACCAATAGAACGTTCCTCTATAATTTTAAGCGGTGCAGGAAGGGCACCTGCTTTGAGAATTATCGCAAGTGTTTTTGCTTCTTCCATAGGTGCACTTCCCATTGTTATCTGCGATCTCCCAGTTGGGATTCTCTCTCTAACCACAGGAGCGGACTGAACTATTCCATCCAAGATAATTGCTATTTGCCTCCCAACATTTGCTCCAGTAATCTGAGCCCATTTTCTCCAATACTCCTTCTTCATAGTAAGATCAACTCTATATCCCATTGGATTATCTTCTGTTCCAATACCGAGCTCTGCATTAAGAATAGAACTTCCTGTAAGAAGAGGTTCCTTTTTAAGAACATAAAGAGGATAATATTTATATCCTTCAACAATAACTTCTTTCCCCCATTGAATCGTATCCCCATAGGGTATATATTCTTTAAGCTTCGGGAGTTTTAAAAGGGAATCTATGTAACTCTTGTAAGGAGAAAGAACTCCATAGGCCCTACTTCCAGGAGGAAAGTAACTAAAAAGGTCAAAGGTATCTCCTTTCATTGTTTTTAAAGCAGTATTTATTCTGTTTAGAACTTGATATGTTTCTTCTGGTTCTCTTACCAATTTGAACTCAAGGAGAGCAGTCTTTCCTATAATTTCTCTTGCCCTTTCCGGCTCTACAACTCCAGGAAGTTGGATCATTATCCGCTCATTCCCTTGCTTCACAATTTGGGGCTCTGCTACTCCTAATTCATCAATCCTGTTTCGTAAGATTTCAAGGGCTCTATTAATAGCTCCTTTAAGTTCTTCTTCCTTTAGCCCTCTTTTGTCTATTTCAAGTAGAAGATTCATTCCTCCTTGAAGATCAAGACCTAAATGTAAAGCTCTGGACTTAATTATTTTCTGCTTATTCTGAGGAATTTTACTAAAAGCTTCTTTATCCTTGAAAAAGAATGTGAAAGAGTAGTGTAACTGCCATAAAGAAACACCTATTAAGACAAAAATAAATAACCATTTCCATTTAAGATTTTTCATCTATACCCCCTAGTATTTCTATGGTTACTTAAATATTTCTTTTCCTCCTCCTATGATCTCATTCAAGGCTTCTTTAAAGTAATTCCTTTCTTTAAGGACTTCTGGATCTACCTGTTTTTTATAAAACTCCCAAGATTTCTTTATCTCTTCTCCAAGAAGTTCAACTAAATTTCCTTCTCTCCTCCCACGCTCTACTTTATCTTTGTGATATAAGTAAATGTCTTTTGCAAGAGATTTACCTAATCTCTCCGCCTTCTTATGTTTCATTAATTTCTCTTGGTCTCCTACTATAGGAGTTTCTACTCGAGAAGCAACTCTCTCAACCTCGAGAGTCTTTTTAAGTATCTCTTTTGCCTCACTTATTCCAGGTTCAACCGTTTTGCTTATCCCTACACTCCTTTCTATCCCAGCTTTAAAAGGAACAAGCCTTATATTAAGCACTTCCCTATAAATCATAAAAATATTAGAACAATTAGGGCACCTAACAGCTCCTCCTCCGGGTGGAACGTCTGACTCAGCAACTTCATATTTACTCTCACATTTAGGGCATGCAACAACCATCTATCTCCTCCACTTTTTTATAAAGTAATTAAAAAAAAGAAAAGGTCAAGGGGAATATTTCTATTTTTCCCATCTAGTTTTAATTTCGTCTAACTTTCTTATTATATAATCACTCCCCTCAGGATAAAAATTTTCCCGAGGAAGAATTTCAAATATCGCAAACCCATCACTTTTATTAAGAAACTCGGTTATTGGTTTCCAGTTTATCTTTCCTTCATAAGGAATAAGATGGTCATCTCTCCCTTCCATTCTGCTATCAGAAAGATGAAAATGCTTTATTCTCCCATCAAAAGCTTCAAGAAATTTATCTAGTTGGTCTTCCTTTGCATTTGCATGGGATGTATCTATGCAAAGATGAACATCAAATTTATTAGAAATGGCTTGAAATTCACTGAAATGAGAAGCAAAATTTCCAAGAAATGTGTTCTCCAAAACGATTTGAACTCTCCACTCTTTTGCAAAATCGAGAATCTCTTCAAGGCTAAGATAGGATGTTTCAATATTTCCGGCTCCCCTTCCTGGATGTAAAATCACAATTGGAACACCTAATCTATTTGCAACAAGAATTATTTTTTCTACCTCTCTCACAGATCTCATCCTTTCCCATTCTTCCTTAGCTGCAATATTCACCCAAAGAGGGGGATGTAAAGAAGAACAAGTAAGAGCATTCTTTTTTAATGTGGCTTTTAATTTTTTTATTTCTTTAATATCTTCGTAATTAAAATGTCCCTTTTCACAGCGAATTTCTATAAATTTAAAGGAGCTTTTCCTTATTATTTCAATGCTGCAAAAGACATCTTTATCACTCATTACAACAGTTGAAATTCCAAATTTAACCATACCAAAAAGATATTACAGAAATTCTCTTTATTTGCAAGGGGTAAAAAATGTGTATCCTATTCCAAAAAAGAAAAGAGTCTCTGGAGAACGTAAAGGTCCTTTAGCTTTAAGATAATATTTTATAAAAGCATAAAATGCTCTATCCCCTTTAAAGGAGAAAAACTCAATCTCTGGTGCCAACATATAGTAAACTTTCCTTGGTTTGTCATTTGACAAAGTGTATTCTCCAAATAAAGAGATCTCAGTAAATGAATTAATTTTCTTTCCTCCTTCTATTAAAAAGCGGTGTCTATAAAAAGGTCTTGAATTAAGCCAATCAACAAAAATCCCCTGAGGATAAAAAATATAATTACTTATAAGATAATGGTTTTCTCCGAACCGATATGAGTGATCCTTTATAGTAGAAAAGCCTAGATTCAAGCTATTAAATACTACTTTTCCTTCTTCAAGTTTCCTATCTATGATGTGCCTACAAGAATGATCACAATAAATAGATAAAAACAAAGACCCTTTAAAGACGAAGCCACATACCAATGAATAAGAAGCAAAATAAGGATCAAGAACAACCTTACCTTCTTGTTCCGCCATTTCAAGATAAGAGGAATATCTTCCAAAAAAATCCAATCTATCTTCAAATCTTAGAAGATAAGAACAAATGGTAATCGAAACATCTGTATTATAGAGAGTGTCCTTTGAAGGGTAATATCCAATGAATGCTTCCCCATTTCCTTCAAGTGGAACAGAAAGAAAGGAAATTAAAAACAAAATCATTTTTTCTGAGTTTCAGGAATGGATTTGGCTAATTTATCTGCAATAATATTTTCTTCTCTTGGGATGTAAGTAAGTTTCCAGTTTCTAAAACTCAAAAGTTTTCCTTTTATTTTAACGTATAAGGGTTTAAGTTTTTCATCTCTTATTTTATATATTCCATTGATTTGCCGAGAGAGTAATTCACTATCTGTAAAAAACTCTACTGATGAAAACCCTAATTTTTTACACTCCTCAATTGCTTCGAGCAAAGCTTTGTATTCTGCGACATTATTTGTCGTATCTTCAATCTTCCGAGAAATTCTTTTAACTTCCCTATTATTTTTACCATCAAGAATTAGAATCCCTATTCCACTTGGACCAGGATTTCCTTTGGAAGCTCCGTCAATAAAAACTTTCGCTAATCCACCCATTTATAAATCAAAATTCTACCACAGGATGGGCAGGAGATTATTTTATCTATTTTCCTTATCTCAACAAATAGTTGAGGAGGTATTGTTGAATGGCATTCTGTACACTCAGGGTTTTCTATTATTGCTAAGCCTGTTCCTCTTGAGCTTTTTATCCTTATGTATTTACGAAGTAAATTCTCATCTTGCAATCTTGCAGCTATTCTCTCTCTTTCATCCTCTTTTAAAACCAGCTCCTCTCTTGAACTTTTAAGATCTTGAAGGAGTTTTTCTTTCACTTTCTCTATCTCTTTTTTCCGTTCTTCCAAAGCTTTCTTTGCCTCATCTACCTTCTTTTTTTGATCCTCTTTTTCAAAATAGACTTCTAACAACTCATCTTCCTTCTGGGTAATTGTTTCTTCTGTTTTTTCTATTTCTTTTTTCAAAAGAATAAACTCTTCATTAGTATGGATTTCTTTCTTCCTTTTATTGAAATTTTCAAGATTTAATCTATATTCCTCTACAATTTTCTCCAATTCTCTTCTCTTTGTATCAATAAGAGCTAATTTTTTCTCTTCTTTTTCAAGATTTTCCTTATAACCCTTAAGCTCATTATCCATTTCTTCTATTTTTTTGGGGACTTCCCTCTCCAAACTTTTTAGTTCGTCAATCTCTTTATCCTTTTCATAAAGCTCAATAAGAATTTTTACCTTCTCGGGGAATTCCATCCTAAGGCCTCCCATATAAATAAAAAAGTGCACTTTCGTGCACTTTTTGGGCGAAAGAGGATTCGAACCTCTGACCTCCGGTATGTGAGACCGGCACTCTAACCAACTGAGCTATTCGCCCCTTCTTAACAAAATTATTTTTTTTCTTCATTTTTTTAAAGATCCTTTGGGCCCGGTAGGCCTCGAACCCACGACCTGCTGATTATGAGTCAGCCGCTCTAACCAGCTGAGCTACGGGCCCTATTAATTTGATTATAATAACTCAAAGTGTTTTGTCAAGTCTATCTTCTGAGATTTCTATAAAGTAGGATAAAACAATTCTTGACAGAAAACAAGAATTTAATTATTCTTTTCTAAAACAAGGAGAAAAAAATGGATGAGATAAAAATAATGCCTTGTCTTGATATGAAAGAAGGAAGAGTTGTAAAAGGTGTCCATTTTGTGAATTTAAAAGACGCAGGAGATCCAGTAGAAAATGCTTCATTTTACGAAAAAGAAGGTGCAGATGAATTAGCTATGCTGGATATAGCCGCAACCCTTGAAAATAGAAAAACTCGTTTAGAATGGGTCAAAAAAGTTTCTAAAGTTATTAAAATACCCCTTACTGTTGGCGGTGGAATTTCATCTATTGAAGACATAGAGTTAGTTCTTAGAGCTGGTGCTGATAAAGTTTCAATGAATAGTGCTGCAGTAAAAAATCCAAATTTAATTAAAGAGGCAGCCAAAAAATTTGGTTCAGAAAAAATAACTATAGCAATAGATGGGAGAAGGAATAAAAAAATGCCTTCTGGCTTTGAGGTTGTGATCGCTGGAGGAACAAAGCCAGTTAATAAAGATGCTGTAGAATGGGCAAAGCAATGTGAGGAATTGGGAGCAGGAGTACTCTTACCTACAAGTATAGATGGAGATGGGACAAAAGCCGGTTACGATATAGAATTTACAAAAGCTATTTCCGAAGCAGTTCATCTCCCCGTAATAGCTTCCGGAGGCGCTGGAAGCCTTGAACATTTTTATGAAGCGGTTGTTAAAGGGGGAGCAAAAATTCTACTTGCGGCTTCGGTATTTCATTACCGTATTCTTAGGATAGAAGAAGTTAAGAAATATTTAAAAGAAAGAGGATTGAAAGTAAGGCTCTAATAATGGATATTATTTCTTTTAATGTAAACGGTTTAAGGGCAATCTTAAAAAAAGGATTTAAAGAATGGTTTGAAAGCCAGAATCCTGATATACTTTGCCTTCAAGAAATAAAAGTAAAAGAAAATCAAATAGAGCTTGAAAAAATACTTGATTTAAAAAACTACAATGTCTATTGGAATTCCGGAGAAAGAGAAGGGTATAGTGGAGTGATAACCCTCTCAAAAGAAAAACCAAAAGAGGTTCGATTCGGAATGGGGATTGAAAAATTTGATAAAGAGGGAAGAATTATCATGACAAAATATTCAGATTTTACCCTTTTCAATGTGTATTTTCCAAATGGAAAAAGTAGTGAAGAAAGGTTGCAATTTAAACTTGATTTTTATGACGCGTTTCTACAACACTGTGAAGAGTTAAGGAATAAAGGGGAAGAGCTTATAATTGGAGGAGATTTTAATACTGCTCATAAAGAAATAGATCTTGCAAATCCCAAAGAAAACGAAAAATTCTCAGGTTTCTTACCCATTGAAAGAAAATGGCTTGATAGCCTTTTAGAAAAAGGTTACATAGATACTTTTAGATATTTCCATCCTAATGAACCTGGAATGTACACTTGGTGGACATATAGATTTGACGCAAGAAAAAGAAATATTGGATGGAGAATAGATTATTTTTTTGTTACACCAAGATTAATTGAGAAAGTAATAGAAAGCTCCATCCTTTCTAATGTATATGGCTCTGATCATGCCCCTATTCTTTTACGAATAAAACAAATTAATGATTAATTTATTAAAAAAACAAAACGGAAAAATCATTTTCTGGATTCTCATAATTTTTATACATATATTTTTCTTTTCTTTCCAACTCAAAAAAAGGAATTTTTATCTTACCGATTCCTTTGAATATCTAAAAATGGCTGAGAACATTAGAAAAAGTTTTTTCTTTTATTGCGGTAATCTAAAAGAAAAATTCAATCCAGATTTACTTACTCGTAGAACTCCTCTTTATCCAATTTTCATTATGCTCATCAAATTTATAAATAATTCTGATTCCCTAATTCTTTTTTTTCAATCAATTTTGAGTCTCTTTAATATATTTATCTTGATTAAACTTCTGGAATTTTTTAATGCAAATCGCTACTTTCTGATTTTATTACTATTAATTTTTACACCTTCTCAATTCATCTATACCAATCTTTTGATGAGCGAAATTCTGTTTCAAAGTTTTTTAGTTTTAATATCTTTTTATTTGATATTATTTTCCTTAAAAGGAAATTTAAAATATTTAATCCTTTACAATTTATTTTTAATCCTTGCGATGCTTACAAAGCCTGTGTTATATTTATTCGTTATTCCAAATTTCTTTTTCTCTTTATATTTAACTCTTAAAAAGAAAAATATAAAAATAATACTAACAAGTCTTCTCTCAATTGCTTTTGTTATTGGATACTGTGGTTGGAATTACCAAAGAACAGGATATTTTCATTACTCCAGCATTCAAAACTCAAATCTCTTGAATTATAATTTATATTATTTTCTCATAAACAAGAAAGGAGAAGATTTTGCCAACAAAACCATAGAAGAGATAGATAAGAAAGTAGAAAATATGTCTTATAGAGAAAAAAATAAATACATAAAGGAAATAGCAATAAAAATTCTTTTAAAGGAACATCTACCTTCATACTCTATTTTCCATCTAAAAGGCATTTTTTGTTTTTTCTTAGATCCAGGAAGATTTGACTTACAGTCTTTTTTTGGATTTAAAAAAGCAAGGGGGAAGGGATTATTCTATCAATACTCAAAATTTGGACTTAGAGGGGTATTCTCATATTTGAAAGAACAATCTATCTTTCTTATTCTATTACTTATTCCAATCTTATTCTTTAATCTTTTAAAATTCCTTTCATTATTTTTCTTCTTTTTTAACAAAAAAATAGATTTGGAGATTAAGATTTTCTTCCTCCTACTTATAGGATATCTTTCCTTTCTAAGTGCACCTTTAGGAGCTTCCAGATACGCTTTACCTATTTTACCTATTTTAATCTTTGCATTTTTAAATTCATCAATAATTCTATACTTGCCAAAAGCAAATTATTCTATAAATTCTCATAATAAATAGGAGGTTTAATGGATGTTATTTTACTTATTTTTGTGTGTTTAATAACTTTTTTCTTCGTTTATAAATTTTATGGAGGTTTTATTTCAAGGAGAATATTTGAGTTAAATGACCAAAATATAACTCCTGCTTATGAGTTCAAAGATGGGATAGATTACGTGCCTACAAGAAAAGAAATTATTTTTGGGCATCATTTTGCCTCAATTGCGGGAACAGGTCCTATTGTTGGTCCCGCAATTGGAGTAATATGGGGTTGGATCCCAGCTCTTCTTTGGATTGTTCTTGGAACCCTTTTTATTGGAGGAGTCCATGACTTTGGAACCCTTGTTCTTTCTCTTCGGAATAAAGGAAAATCAATCTCAGAAATAACTGGGAAATATATAAACAAAAGAACAAAAATGGCTTTCTTTTCTATTGTATTTCTTGAGCTTCTTATCGTAATAGCAATTTTTGGGCTCATAATGGCATTAATTTTCAATATGTTTCCAGAATCTGTATTTCCGATGTGGTTCCAGATACCCATAGCTATTTGGCTTGGCTGGGCTATATATAAAAAGAATTGGAATTTAACTTTATGTTCTATAATTGCAGTTATTTTAATGTATTTAACGATAATAGTAGGAACATATATTCCTCTTAGATTACAAGGATTAGATGGAATCCCAGCCACGGGTCTATGGACAATAATTCTACTCATTTACTGCTACGTAGCTGCAATGTTACCTGTAACAATTCTTCTCCAACCAAGAGATTACATAAATTCTCATCAACTTCTTCTTGCTTTATTCTTACTTTTTATTGGTGTTTTTGCTTCTGCTTTTAGGAATCCTGCTTTCCATCTTGTGGCTCCCCCAATCAATCTTTCTCCAATAGGTGCTCCACCTATGGTCCCTCTTTTGTTTATAACGATTGCCTGTGGAGCTGTATCTGGATTCCATTCTCTTGTATCTTCTGGCACCTCAGCAAAACAGGTAAGAAAAGAACAAGATAGCCAATTTGTCGGATATGGTGGGATGGTAACAGAAGGAATCCTTGCGACTCTTGTTCTTATTGCGGTTAGTGCAGGAATAGGAATTGCTTATAAAACAGCGGATGGTAATATCCTTAAAGGAGTCTCTGCATGGAAAGCACATTACTCTTCTTGGACAACTGCTCAGGGCTTAGGTTCTAATATTTCTGCATTTGTAATAGGAGCTGGGAATATGTTAAATTCGATTGGAATACCAAAAACTATTGCAATATCAATTATGGGTGTTTTTATTGTATCCTTTGCCGGAACAACTCTTGATACTGCGACTCGAATTCAAAGATATGTGTTATCAGAATTGTTTGGAAAAGTCAAGATCTTCGAGAATCGTTATTTCGTCACATTCATTGCTGTAATAACTGCAGGACTTTTAGCTTTTGCAACTGGAGCAAGTGGAGCTGGGGCTTTAAAACTCTGGCCAATGTTTGGGGCAACAAACCAAACATTGGCAGCTCTTACCCTTCTTGTAGTAACCGTATGGTTAAGAAGTAAAGGAGGAATGAAATTCCTAATTTCGGCAATCCCCTGTGGATTTATGGCTCTTATCACAACCTGGGCTATTATAATAAATCAGATAAACTTTCTCCGAACCCACAACTATCTTTTATCAATTCTCAACCTATTAATCCTTGCTTTAAACATTTGGATAATAGTAGAAGGGATTATTGTAACATTCAAAAAGGAAAATCGTAAAACTAGTTAAGGGAAGAAGACGGAAGATAGTATAATTCATTAAAACTCCAGGATATAACTGCTTAAATACGAAGAAAATTTAGCCTTCCCCCTTTCAAGAAAGGAGGAAGGCTCATCTCTCTTATTATTTTATTTTCAAAACCTTACTTCAATAATATTAACTTCTTCGTCTCTACATATCCATCGGGTTTTAACCTATACAAATATACCCCACTTTCCAAATTGTCTCCGTTCCATTCCACTCTATATTTACCCGCCTTTATCTTCCCATTAACCAGCTCACATACCTCTCTGCCTAATACATCAAATACTTTTAATTCAACTTCTGTATCTTTTGGAATTGAAAATTCTATTGTTGTTGTGGAGTTAAAAGGATTGGGATAATTTTGAATTAATCTATAATTATCAGGTATTCCTATTAATTCCTCCTTTACATAGTTAGCTTCCTCTCTATACTTAATTGTCGTGATACATCTTAAAGCTTCCCACAATATTTCATTATCCCCAGTCACATACACATTACCACTTGCATCTAGTGCAATGGCTCGCGCATAGTCACTTCCATTTCCTAAACCATTATACCTTGCTACCCATAGAACCTCTCCAGACGAATTATACTTGATTGTCGCATAATCATAATTACTCATTGTATCATAACTATATCCTGTTACATAAACATTTCCACTTGAATCGACAGCAAGGGCTGTCATACGATCATTAGAGTTTACTAAACAGGAGCCGTAGTGTTTAACCCATGCCTCACTTACACCCTCAGCAACTCTCTTTGATGCTCCTTTCTGGAGCAAATCATCCTCCATTTCTATTATTTCAACATTCTCTCTTCCACAAAGCTTAAACCATGGAAAAAACCATCAATACCACAATAAACATCATATATTTGACTAATCTGGCAATATTTATTTTTTTCATATTTTCCTCATTTTTAACGATTAATTAACACAACCTTCCTTATTTTGGTAAATTCTCCTCCGTTAGCCTCCATTTTAAGGAAGTATAAACCTGCTGATCTACCAGTCATATCTATTTCTCTTGAGTAAAAACCACGTTGCTTCTCTTCAATAATTTCTTCTATCTTTGCACCTTTTATATCATATATTTCAAATCTAACAGAAGCCTTCACGGGAAGAGAATACCTCACTTCAAACTTTCTACCAGTGACAATTGACCTTACACTCATTGAATAAACTTCTGGTAATTCTTCTGGAACCGCTGAAAGAGGTAAAATCCTAAATATCCCATCACTCACATCCGAAGGTTCACCATCAATGTCACTTATTCGCACAAGACAACTATCAGATGGGGTATTGGGAATCGTCCACGAGTAAGCTCCTGTATTGGAAATACTAGCAATTATGTCCAACCAGGTTGAACCATTATCCGTGGAATATTCAATGTGCACATTATTTCCACTTGTCCCGGTTGAAGACCATGTAATATCCTGAGTGCTTCCAACCTGCCACTCCTCACCACCATTGGGAGAAGTTACGGTGATAAAAAAGTCGGTGTTTACGTTAAATTCGTATGCACCCATATCAATTTTTCCTGGCCCACCAGTTTTCTTGTCCAATTTACGCGGGTAACCTACACCACGAATGTCATAGGGCTCGTCACAATATATGTTACTACCAGCATCAACACAAGGAGAATTTCCAGGTATACTGTAAGGATATACAGGATTTATATCAGAACCCACAAAAAGAGGATCTTCGTTTATGCATGAATTTACTGAAACTGTACCCCAATTTTTAAATACATCCTCTATGCGGTTACTAAAACATGAATAATTCAATGTGAATGTCTCTCCAAACATAGCAATATCATTACCACCCGAGCTAGCCTTGTTTCCCCAAATTATACAATTGTTAAATGTTACTCTTGCGTTATATAGGTATATACCACCTCCATAGCCTCCATAGCCTTGAACCTTATTATTAGTAATAGTCACATTAGTAAGAGTAGGTGCACACATTTCAACATACATCCCTCTTGAATTATTACTAATAAGTACATTCGTTAGTTTTGGTGCTCCTGCAATGTGATAAAAACCCTCACTTGTATTATTACAGATATTTACATTTATAAGTTTTAGACTTGAATTTGTGCTATAGATTCCTCTGCCTTGATTATCACTAATAGTTGAATTCATCAAAACTGGATTGCAATCACCATAGGCACCATAATTGCTAATTCCCGCCCCATACGGAGCTCTATTGTGACTTATCATCACATTCGTCAACTTCGGTGAAGAATCGTCTTCATTGTACATTCCTCCTCCAGAGTGTGTAGCGTAGTTATAAATTAGATTTACATTTACCAATGTTGGAGAAGAATTGTTATTATACATCCCCCCTCCGCAATCATGAGGCGAATTACCATTAGCATTTCCTCCTGTAATAGTAACACCATCAAGTATCGCTGAACTTGTTAATCCTGCATAAGGATGATAAAACACATGATAACAATTATCGCTACTATCTCCAGGAATTCCTATATCTCCACTCAATATCGTCTCATTCTCTTGTCCTTGTCCATAATTAACTCGTTGCTCAATTGATGTTTCATTCCCTGCAAATCCTCCATATATCGCCACCCCGTTTTTCATCTGAAATGTTCTAAATCTTTCTCCGGTACCACCAACTTGATTTGTTGGATAGTATGTCCCTTTTGCTATCCATACCTCCGTTACCCCACTTTCATTAATTGCCGTTTGTATCTGAGTTCCATTGTATGCATTTTCCCAACTCCTGCCATCCTTAGAGCCAGAACCATCAACGGTTACAAATCTAATAGTTCCTGGATAGGTAGGCGATATCCTAAACATAGCGTCACTTGTATCAGATGGAGTTCCATCAATGTCACTTATTCGCACAAGACAACTATCAGATGGGGTATTGGGAATCGTCCACGAGTAAGCTCCTGTATCCGGAATACTGGCAACTATATCTAGCCAACTCGAACCATTGTCAGTTGAATATTCAATGTGCACATTCCCACTCGTCCCACTCGAAACCCAGGTGATATCATGGCTACTTCCAACTTGCCACTCCTCACCACCATTGGGAGAGGTAATAGTTATTGTAGTATCTATATCAGGCATAACAACTTTTCCCCAGCCGTAAATATTATCCTTTCCAGAAGTTCCGAGATCAACCGAACAATTTGTATATAGATAATTCCGAATCTCACTATTACTGTATTCCGGATATCTCGATTTAATCAGAGCACAAACTCCTGCTATATGAGGAGAAGATAAAGAAGTTCCCTGCCAATATCCATAAGCATAACTATTACAACTATCTGGGGCCATAACATCAGGTTTAATCCTTCCGTCAGTTGTAGGTCCCTGAGAACTAAATGATTCCTGGGGACCGGATTCATAATGGTCTTTACCAATTGCACCAACAGTTATTACACTATCTGCAGTGGCAGGGTCCAGAAGACTACTTGAGGTAGTTCGATAAGCAAAAGGAAGAGTCAAAGTGAAAAGCGTTAGGTCATTATCCAGAGTAGTTGAATACTCATCAATAACTACACCATAGGGAGCAGTATATTGAGCTACATAATAAATGGCTTCAGTGGGTGGCTGGCTACCATTTTGGAAACCTACGGAAGAGGCTACGGCAACCCAGTTCGAACCTGTCCACATAACCAAGTATAAGTCATAATCTTGGTCGCTATACGGATAATCATCCCAGTTTAAAAACACAGTGATCAGAGTCCCTGCAGGGATAATGGAGAAAGTGCCTGGCTCGGGTCCAAAATAGTTTATCTCTACACCACTGGCATACTCATGATATCCATCGTTATCATTGTCGGTGAAGATTGAACGATAGTGCTTTTGTGCCTCATTACCCGCTGCATTCACCCAGGTAATACCATTGGAAACTGCATCATTCGCAATATCGCAGATTATTCCGGTACCATCATAGTAACTCGCATTATACCATCCCATTGAATGGTTAACAATGTGAACACCGTTACTAATACAAGAATCTTTCGCATTCTCAAAATCGGTCACATCTCCTATTTTGTATAAATAAAATTCAGCCTGAGGAGCTACATCAAAAATCGCTTCAGTCACAGCTGTTCCGTGAGGAGTTTCAGTCTCAAGTCCGTTTCCAGTAAAATCATAACTTTTATAAGAAGAAGGTATATCCCCATTAGCCTGTGCTTCTGTTAAACTCTGGAAGCCTCCGTCAATAACAGCCACTTTAACACCAGAACCTTCATAAACAGATGCTTGCCAATTATCCGCATTCATTAGAGATACTCCTTCACTAGTGATGGCAAATTCAACTGGTTTTATAGGTTCTGTAATTAATCCAATTCCCTTCACTTTATTAGCAACATTTTCAAGCTGACTTATAGGTATCTCTACCCTCATTGAGTGCTTCGCTTTTGCTTGAATCCTTGCGCCAAGAGCTCTTAAATTATCTTCATCAATATCAGCTATTGTGGAACCAAATTGAGGTAAAACAGTAACTACAACTCTATCCTTTATAAGTTGCAAATTTGATTGAGTTGCAAATTGCCTATATTCTTTCCCCTTTAAATGAAGTTTATAAAGATTATCTAAAGATGAAGATAACTTCTCTATTTGTTTAGGTTTCTCAATCTTTTTGGCAGGAAGCTCAAGTGGAAGGTCCTTTAATCTAATTTTCTCGAATTTTTGATAATCTTGGGCGAAGAGATAATTGACACTTACTACTAAAACAAACAACATAATAATTTTTTTATGCATTTTTCCTCCTTTCTTGATAAAAGATAAAAAAAAAATTTTTTGTCAAGGGGTTTAATTAGAAACCGGAAACATCTTTTGGTATCTTCTATTTTTACCTAAAATAGACCGTTTATTTTTATTTGGTTATCTTACCTTAGCTAAGTGGGAATATTATAATGTTAGAATTATAGCCCAGAAGGGGGGAAGAATGTCAAGGAAAGAACAAATCAGTACTGAAAGAAAATTCGGATTATTGATAACTATCTCTTAAATAGTAACGAGAGTGCCAAGTAGAAATGGAAAAAGAAATAGAATATAGATTAAAAATAGAGAGACATTTAAAAGAAGAGCCAATAAAATCTGAAAATAGGAATAAGATAAAAAGCAAAATAGCATAAGCATTGCGGTGATTACTATAATCTTATCCTCCTATCTCTTGATTAAAATTGCACTCTTTGTAAAGCTGAATAACTTCTTCTATTTTTAAGGTTTCTGCTCTCCTATTTAGGTCAATTGTAACTCTATTTGTATTATAATCAATAAGATTATTCCTTAAGGTTTTCCTCCTATATCGAAAAATGGTTCTTAAAAATTTCTCAAAATTTTCGTTAACTTCAATTAAAGGTTTCTCCTTCAAAACCCCTTTTAAAACTGTTGAAAAAACATCTGGCTTAGGGAAGAAAGCGAGAGGATTTATCTCAAACTCTAAAGAAATATCATATAGGATATTAAATAAAATGGATAAAGACGAATAGGACCTACTACAAGGCTCAGAAATAACCCTTTCTGCAACTTCCTTTTGAAGAATAAAAAACCATTCTTTTATTTTGTGTCTTTCTTTTTTAATTTTTTCTAAAATTGGTATAGAAATAGAAAAAGGCAAAGCTCCTACAACTGTTTTAAAAGAAGGGTCTATTTCTAATTTAAGAAAATCCCCACAGATAACATTTATTCCTTTAGAAGCAAGATACTTACAAAAATCTTTGTCTATTTCTACTCCAAGGACCTCAAAGCCTCTATTAATCAAATACTTCGTTATAATTCCAAGCCCTGGACCAATTTCAAGAATTTTCTTCCCTTTTTCAAAAGGAATTAGACTTGCAAATTTTCTCGCTATATTTTCATCAAGAAGAAGAGTTTGCCCTTTTGCTTTACTTAATCTTTTATTTCCAATAATTTTCTTTATCTCTTCGGTTGTCATCTCCTATAAATCGGGATTGCAATCTTTTCTTAAAAAAATATATATCAAAGTCAATAAGTTCTTTAAAACCTCTCTTATAATCCCCTCTTGGATTCCATAAAACAAATCCATTTGAATTAGCTTCGTAAGAGGCTTTTAACTGATTAAACACATAATCTTTCCCAAGTTTTGATTGTTTCCAAGAAAATGCTTGAATATAAGGAATTATCTCTATTCCTTCTTTTGGTAAACGTTTTTGAGAATTTTTAACAGATTTATAGATTAAAGAATATGTTCTTGCCTCTTTTGTAGAATCAGGCATAAAATAATCATGAAAATGTGAGGGATAAAGCATCGGATAAATTGCATCAACCTTCTCACTCATTTCTTCAAATTTTTGCCCTTCATAAACAAGATATTTATTCCATACAGTGTATCCGTAAAAAGTGAGAGAGAGCCTTTTATCCTTTGGCTTTATTCCTTTCGCAAGTTCAAGAAATTTTATAATGTTACCAATTTTATTTTTAGAATTCTTATAAGGTTTATCCCCTGAGGGATAACGAATATAATCAAATTGAACTTCATCAAAACCTACTTCAAAAGCCTTCTTTGTGATTCCTAAATTATATTCCCAAACTGGGGGTAAGGAAGGATCCACCCAATATCCGTCTTTTTCTTGAAACCAGATATTCCCAGAAAGGTCTTTTAAAGCAAGTTCCCCTCTATTCTCAAAAGCAAGTTTTTCATCTTTAAATACACATTGTCTTCCAATTAAGTATATTCCCTTCTCTTTTGCCTTCTTTATGAAATCTTTATAAAAATTAAAAAACGTTACCCCTTTTTCATTTTTTATATCAAGAACAACCGTATTTATTAATCCTAAATCTACCATTTGAAAGAATTCCCCCAAATCTTTTTTTAAATAAAAAATCCCTGGAGGTAAATAAACACCTCTAACTGTGTTGGGTTGAGGTTCTTTAACTACCGTGACTAAGGAATCTAAGGCAAAGAGAAGAAAAATCATCCAAGATATTTAAATTCTATGAACAAACAAACCAGATTTTGGTTTTGGCTCAAACCAAGTAGATTTTGGAGGCATCTTTTCCCCATTATCAGAAATTCTCATAAGTTGCTCTATTTGAGTAGGATACATAGAAAAAGCTACTTTAAACCTTCCTGAATCTACCAACTTCTCAAGTTCTTTCAATCCCCTTTTTCCACTCACAAAATCAATCCTTTCATCTTCCTTTGGATTTTTTATCCCCAAAATAGGAGCAAGAAGATTCTCCTGAAGAACAGAAACATCAAGAGAATAATAAGGATGATCAGAAAGGAAAGACCCTTCCTTAGCTTTTAAATGATACCATTTCCCTTCTACATACATCCCAAAATTGTGATAAGTATCTGGCTCATATCTTCCTTCAACATTTTCTATAATAAAAGATTTTTTAATTTTATTGAAGAACTCTTCTTTTGTTAAAAAATTGAGGTCTTTTACAACTCTGTTATAAGCCAATATCCTTAACTCTGTATGGGGATAAACTATCCCAAGAAAATAATTATACTCCTCTTCTCCTGTATGATTTGGATTCATTACTCTTTTTTCTCTCCGAACAATTGAAGCCGACTCACTCCGATGGTGACCATCGGCAATATAAAGAGCGGGAACCTTTCTTAAAATTTCTTGAATTTTATTTATTATAGAATTTTCTTCAATTCTCCAAATCGTATGAGAAACACCTTCTCCTGTTTTAAATTTGTAAAGAGGAATCTTTGACTTTATTTCATTAAATATATCATACATCTCTTCTGTTTCTTCTGTATCGTAATAAGTTAAGAAAACTGGTTCTGTATGAGCCCCAAGAGTTTTTATGTGTTTTGCCCTATCATCAACTTTTATTCTTCTTGTAGATTCATGAGTTCTAATAATTCCCTGATCATATTCGTCAACCGAAACAAGACCAACAATCCCTGTTTGACTGTGCCCATTTTCATCTTCCTCATAAAGATAAAAGCAATTCCTTTCTTCCTCTATAAGATAACCTTCTTTAATCAGCCACTCAAGATTCTCTTTAGCCTTCTCATATACCCTTTCATCATAAATATCAACTTCATCAGGAAAGTCAATTTCTGTGTTTATTACGTGTAAAAAAGAAATTGGATTGTCTTTTGCAAGTTCCCTTGCTTCTTCTCGCGAAAGAACATCATAAGGGGGAGAAGAAATTTTTTTTGCGTATTCAGGTTTTGGTCTTAAAGCTTTAAAGGGCTTAAATAAAGCCAAAAAACCTCCTCATAAAAATTCCTTCTATTTTATATGAATTTATAAATATGTCAATAGGCTAAATTTAAAGAACTTGGATTGTATAAATTATTATGGTTGTTGAAAGCTCTGTTCTCGTCTCATCTCCAGTAAGTTTCACTCTATAATCCTGATAGATCTCTTGCCAACCTACATCTCCACTTCCACTTGCAATAATCTGAGGTGTTGTAGAAAGAGGCGTCCATATTCCAAGGTCTCCATCCCCAAACTCTATATCAGAAAGCAAAATTCCGCAAGAAGGAGAAGGATCGCCACTTCCAGCAATTGTTACCTGCCAATTCCCAGCTGGCCAACCAATCCCTCTAACGCGATACCTTATTCTTTGGTAATGTCGTTGGAAAGGTTGGCTTGGCTCATAATATGCAGGAAAAGAAGGAGGTGGGAAAGGAGGATTGTTTGAATTACGATTAATTCTATTAAAATCCCAAGTAATAGAATTTCTTTGAATCCATATCTCTACCCAATCAATAATCCCCATTGGAACAGGAACAAGAACTTTTGTCTCTTCCACTCCAACACCGGTAGAAGAAATCCCAAATCCTAAAAGAGGAATTAGAATTACAAACAAAAGATTTCTTTTCATTTTAGACCTCCTTAATTTTAAAATTCCTTTCTTTCAATTTGTTTCAACGGCCTTGCAATTCCAAAATTAAGATCCTTTTTATCTTCTCCACCAATTAACTTTAGATATAAAACAAAACCTTTTGGACTCAATTCATAACCTGGGGGAAACCGAGAAGCCTGAACCGTATAATCTCCAGGCATAATATTTTGGATCGAGTATTCTCCAAAAAAGTCTGTGTAGGTGCTCCTTATATAACCTTCTCTGACAATACTTACTTTCACATTTGGAACCCCTTGTTCCTCTGGATCTCTTTTTCCATTATGATTTTCATCATAATAAACCACACCACTAATTGAAGAAAGAGTATAAATTGGGAAATTCACAACTTTGAAATCTATAAAACCAATCTCTATTTCTTTCTTTAAACTATCTCTCCCTAAAAAAGCTGGAATCCCTTTTATATCAAGCTGAACCGTATGCTTCCCTTTAGAAACAGGAAAAAAACGAAATTCACCCATTCTATTTAACTCCCCAAATTTTTTACCATCCAAAACAATTTTCACATCCTTAAGCGGAGGCTCTTCTTTTTGTTTCTTTCCATCCCCATTTTTATCGTGCCAAACAATACCAAAAATCCCCCCAAATCCTGTTTCTTTAATACTTCCTCTTTTAATAAATTCAAGCGTATAGACTTTTGAGTTCGTCTCTGTATTCCCTGAAAGACCTACCCTTAATGAGGAACCTTCTTTACCAAAAGAGAAAAAAGAATTATAATTTAATCTTTCTTCTTCTATTAAATGTCTTAATCTCAAATCTAAAGAAAGAGAAGACCCCATTTTAAGAAGACTTCCAAAGGAATATTCCCAGCCATATACATTAGAATGAGAAATCCCTCCTTCTAAGATATTTGAATGTGGGAGGTTTATAATACTTTCTAAATCAAATCTATTTTCTTTTCTATTATAATAACTCCCATAATATCTAAAATTAACTCTTATTTTATTGTAAAAAAAAGAATAGAGATTAAGATAATTTCTATAACCACTCTCTCTATCTCCGCCCCAATTTATATTGTTTGTAAAATTAATAGAGAGATTAACTGGAAAACGGTAAGAAAATCCACTCATAATTTGATTTTGCAACTCGCTATCTAATCTTCCTGTTTGATAAAATCCAGAAAAAACATTTAATCCAAAAGGAAAATTGTAAGATGGATTTACCCCCCAGTTCAATCTCCCCCCCATATATTCAATCCCTTCTCTTGTGAGAAAATCTTTACTATAATATCGCAAAAAAGAACGCAAAAAGAAAAGCTCTCTTCTCCAAATTATATCTTCATTAAAGGCGAATTTAAGCCCTTCTTTATAAGCTATTCTTATATCGTTTAGGAGTGTAAAATCTCCAATCTTTATATCAAACTCATCACTTAGGATGCTTGAAGTCCTATCTTTATCCCACCTTGTATTTAAAGTTAGAAAATGCCCAGAGGTAAAAAGTTCTACTTCGGCGAAGAAATTGTTCCTTTCAAATCTTGGAAAAGTCCAGGCTGTCAAATCTTTCATTTTCCCGGCTCTTAAATTAAGTTCATAGTTCTTACAAGGAGGTGTGTGCCCAACCTCCAAACCTCTCAAGTATCCTATATCTCCAACAATGAAATGATAATATCTATAATATTTCCCAATGGATATAGAATCATATTTAAAATAAAAACTCTTTATTCCATAATCTTCTTTGTATTTCATAAATAGAAGATTTAAATTCCAATCGCTTTCTCTTACATCCACAAGCCAATTTGTAACTCCATAAGAACTCTCTTCATAATCGTAGAGATTATGATATAAAGCTGTATAGTATTGAAAGGATATGATAAATAAAAACATTTCAATTTATTCTATCTTTTTGACCCCTTCTAAGATTTTCTCCCCTCCATAATCAATTCTTGCAATAACCTCATCCCCTTTTCTTATCTTTAAACCCTTAAATTTTAACCTGTATTCCCTTAAACTAAAAGGTAAAATTAAGGAAGCATCTAAAGAATCTGCATAAACCTTATCTTTACCTCTTGTAACCCAATAACTAAGTTTAGGCCTCACCCAAATGTTCCCTTTGTTCCTAACCCGAACAATAACATCCCCATCCCTCTTTACCTCCATCCCCTCTATCTCTGCATCTATAACGGATGTGCCAAAAACCTCTACATAAGTGGAAATACCAACCCTCCCAGCTAACTTA
>JBDRZZ010000022.1 GCA_039804165.1 candidate division WOR-3 bacterium | reverse complement strand
TGGGATAGAGCTTAGTGAGATTGAGTATGCGGACAATCCTCCAGTAAATTGGGTATCTTTCAGCACTTCTCCGAGTGTGATTGAGAGTGGCTCAGGTAGCACTCTTGGTTGGCAGCATCTTGAGCAGAATTATCGTGTTGAGATTGATGGTGATGAGACCAATACAGCTTCCTCAAGTTGTGTAATAACATACACCATCCAGACTCTCTAAACTGAACCACTTAGAACTAATGCCCTGCTAAAAGATAAAGGGCGTTCAAAAGGACGCCCTTTATCTTTTAAGACTTCATTTCATCTTTTGTTTTTCATTTGATAAAAGAAGTATTGACATTAAATGTCTCTTCTTTTATATTTACCAAAATGATTTTCTTAATTTTTTTATTTTCTAATCTCTGTATAAATGAGGTAATGTCTAATCCTCTCGGTTCAAGTGGAATTGGATCTTCTGAAGATAGAAATGAATTTATTGAAATTTTTAATCTTGGACTGGAGCCTGTAGACTTAAAGGGATGGAAAATTTCAGATTTTGACGCTGTTGATGAAATTGTTCCTTTCTATTTGCTTTCAAGAGATTCTAACACGATTCTTCTCCCAGGAGGTTTTGCTCTTATTTTGGATCCAGAATATCCAGATTCTGGGGAGTACCATATGCCTTACGGTATTCCTTCTTGTTTATTGTTAACTGTTAGTAACACTACAATTGGAGATGGGCTTGCCACAACAGATCCAATTGTTCTTATTTCGCCAAAAGGTGATACTATTTCTACTTATTATTTCCCTTTTAATCCTGGAGATGGGGTTTCTGTAGAAAGAGTTTATCCTTATGGAGGAGATACTCCAGAAAACTGGAAAGCTTCAAAAGATCCTTCTGGTTCAACTCCTGGAAGAAAAAATTCTGTTTATTCTTCTCCAGATTTTTTGTTAGATTCTATTCGAGTGGAAGGAAATGAGGTTTTAGTTTATTTTACTAATATTTATGAAGAAATCTTAAGTGGAACAATAAAAATATTTAATGATGAAAACAGGAATAATATTCTTGATATAGGAGAGCTTATTGACACTTTTCCTATATTTAATATTCCAAAAGATTCTTCCTTTGTAGTTAATTTTTCTCTTCCTTTTGATGATGTTTACTTAGTAGGTTTTACTTTAATAAGTAAAACTATCTTTAGGAGGATAAGAATAGGAAATGGAGTCTCAGATATTGTCATAAATGAAATTATGTTTGCTCCAGAGAAAGCTCCCGAATGGATAGAGCTTTTTAATAGAACACCATATAAGATTTCTTTAGATTCTTTTAGAATAGATAATAATTTTTCAGGAAAAGTAGAAATTCCTTCTCAAGGATATCTTGTAGTAACTTCTGATTCTATTTCTTTTTTGAATTATTATGGGGAAAGGCCTCTTTCTTTTTTAGAGACGAAATTATCTTTTTCAAATGAAGGAGATAGTGTTTTTGTTTTTGATAAAGATGGTTTTCTTTTGGACTATTTGTTTTATAAAGGGAGTTTTGCAAATAGAAATTATTCTTTGGAAAGAGTTAATCCAGAGATCTCAAGTAGCAATCCAACTAATTGGGGTTCATCTGTTTTTCCCGGTGGAAGTCCTGGAGAAAAGAATTCAATATTTGCACAATATAAAAAGGAAAAAGTAAATTTAGCCGTTTTTCCTAAGCATTTTACTCCTAATGGAGATGGGATAGATGAAATGAGTGTAATATCATTTGGTTTACCTTATTTGAGGAATAAGGTAACGATAAAAATATATGATAGAAGAGGACACTTATTGCGAGAAAACTCTAACCTATATGGGGGAGAGACAGGAGAATGGGTTTGGGATGGTAAGGACCAAAAAGGAGAGGTTGTTCCAATTGATCTTTACATAGTTTTTTTACTCATTGAGAATATAGATGGTTTTGAGAAAGTTGTAGATAAAACGGTTATTTCTGTTGGAAGATAGAGTTAATTTTCAATTTCTTGGACGATTGCTCTACTTTTGCCTTTATGAAAAATAATAGAGATTGAGTCATTTTCTTTAAGTTCGGATGAATCTTTTATAATCTTTCCTTCTTTTCTTGTTATTGAATATCCTCTTGCAAGGGTTCTCTCATATGAAGTTGCCTGGATAATTTTTTCAATATTACTTAGCTTTTCTTTATTTTTTTCAATTTTTGTTCTAATTTCTTTAATAAGCTTATCGTAAATGTAATCTAGCCGTTGTTCTTTTAGCTCGAAAATATATAAAGGTTGTCTTATTGCATAACTTTTTTCTATTGCTTTGAGGTGTAATGAGTGAGCTTCTAACTTCTGCTTTAAGGATTTTATTAATTTGTATTTAATATTCTCTAGTTGATTATTAATTTCGTTTATATCTGGAACAACAATTTGTCCAGCCTCTGTTGGAGTAGCAGCTCGCTTATCAGCAACGAAATCCGCTATTGAGAAATCTCTTTCGTGTCCAACAGCAGAAATGATTGGAATCTTACATTTAAAAATTCTTTCTGCCACTTTTTCTTCATTAAAAGCCCATAAGTCTTCAATAGAACCACCCCCTCTTGTTAAGATTAGAACATCTATTTCACCAAATGATTCGAAATCTTCAATTGCATTAATTATATCATCTGGAGCTTCAGCTCCTTGGACAATTGTTGGACGAATTATCACTCTTACAAGAGGGAAACGTTTTTTTATGATCTTAAGAACATCTCTAATTGCTGCTCCTTCAGTTGAGGTTATTATTCCTATCCTTTTAGGGAATAAGGGGATGGGTTTCTTATTTTTTTCGTCAAAAAGTCCCTTTTTCTCTAATTTTTCCTTTAGCTCTTGAAATTTAATATAGAAAAAGCCAAATTTTCCTGGAAGAACTTTTTCGCCTATTATTTGATATTGACTTGCGCCTTCCCATATGTCTATTCTTCCGTATACTTGGAAAATTCTTCCTTCTTCTAATTTGAATTCCAGTTGACGAGCTACGCTTTTAAAAATAACACCCTTTAGAACAGAGGTTTCATCTTTTAGGGAAAAATAAATATGTCCTGAAGTGTGATATGTAAGATTGCTTACTTCTCCTTGAACCCACACCCATCCAATATTAGAAACCTGCTTTCTAATAGCTGTTGTGATTTCTGTTACTGAGTAAATGAGCATTTACAATTTATTCTTTTTATAATTTATAAAGATTGGAAAGTAGCATTGCAGTTGTAATGCTTCCTATTCCTCCTGGAACAGGAGTTATTGCCATAGCCTTTTTTTCTACAGATTCAAAGTGCACATCTCCCACTATTTTCCCATTTTTTTCATTTGTTCCTACATCTATTACAATAGCTCCTTCTTTTACAAACTCTTCAGTTACAAATTCTGGGTATCCTATAGCAACTATTAAAATATCTGCTTGTTTCGAAATCTCCTTAATTCTTTGGGTCTTAGAATGACATACTGTAACAGTAGCATTTCCAAGAGAGGATTTTCTAAGTAAGAGGTTTGCAAGAGGTTTCCCTACCACGTTACTTCTCCCAATTATCACTACGTTCTTTCCAGTAGGATCGATGTTGTAAAATTTCATTAGTTCGAGAACCGCTCCAGGAGTAGAGGGGATTATTTTGGGAATTCCTAAAAGTAATTTCCCAAGATTGTAAGGATGGACTCCTTCAACATCTAAATCTTTGCCAATTATTTCTATTAACTCAAGGAAGCTAACCTCTTTAGGAAGAGGTTCCATAATAAGAATTCCATCCACTTCCTTTGATTTCACCATTTCTTTTAAATATTCTTTTATTTGAGGTGAAGGGGTTGTCTCTTCTAAGTCTATAGTTTTTACTAAGATTTCTAGTTTATTTGCTTCTTTAACAATACTGTTTAGATAGTAAGAGCTTCCTGGGTCATGCCCTACTTTTAAGACTCCAAGTTTTCTTTTTTTAGGTTGATTTTTAAGAGTTTCTAAGATTTTTTCTGCTACTATTTTACCTTTAAGAATTTTCTCCAATTTTGATCCTCCTTATAGAATTTGCTTTACCTGAATTTTCATCTATTTCTATTTCTACTGCGTTCATCCATACATCTTCCTTTGCGAGTTTAAAAGCTTCATCTTTTTTACCCATAAATTTTTTTATTACTGGTTCAGATTGCATTCCAATTATTGATTCAAAAGCGCCTGTCATTCCGACATCTGTAATGTAAGCAGTTCCTTTTTTTGTAATCATTTCATCTGCTGTTTGGACGTGAGTATGGGTGCCAACTAAAGCAGAAATTTTTCCATCCAAGAAATATCTCATTGCAATCTTTTCTGCGGTCGTTTCAGCGTGGATATCCACTATTATTATAGGACTAACCTTTCCCAATTTTTCAACACAGTTTTTTATTATTTCGAAAGGATTCAAAGTCTTAGGTTTTTCAGGCATAAAAGTTTGTCCTTGAATATTGATAACACTGACTTTTTTCCCTTTCACCTCAATGGTAATAAACCCTTTTCCGGGAAAAGTAGGTTCATAGTTTAATGGTCTTAAGACATGTTCTAATTTAAGTAATTCTTCAATTTCTTCTTTTCTATCTAAGATGTGATTCCCAGTTGTTATGACATCACAACCATATTTTTTCATTTTTAAGGCACTTTTCTTTGTTAATCCAAAACCTCCAGCCGCATTTTCTCCATTTACACATATTAATTCGTATTTATTCTCTTTCTTATAAAGAGGAATAAATTTCGAGAGGATTCTTAATCCTGGTTTTCCTACAACATCTCCTATAAAGAGTATTTTCAAATTTTGCCCTTATTTAAATTTTACTTTGCGTGATCCACAGCTCTTGTCTCTCTAATAACAGTGACTTTTATTTCTCCAGGATAACTAACATTTTCTTCAATTTTTCTGGCTACTTTTGTGGCAAGTTCTTTAGTTCCATTATCAGAAACACTTTCAGGTTCGACGACAATTCTAACTTCTCTACCCGCTTGGATGGAATAAACTTTCTTTATCCCAGGAAAGGAGGAGGCAATTTTTTCTAGTTCTTCCACTCTCCTTATATAAGCTTCTAAGGTTTCTTTTCTTGCCCCTGGTCTTGCTCCTGAAATTGCATCGGCCGCTTGAAGTAGAACAGCATAAGGAGTTTCTGGTTCTACTTCTTCGTGGTGAGCAGCTATTGCGTTAATAATGAGAGGAGATTCGCCGAATTTTCGTGCTGCCCCTGCTCCAATTTCTGCATGACTTCCAGAATAGTCTTGACTCATACCCTTTCCAATATCGTGTAATATTCCAGCTCTTTTTGCTGTCTCGATATCAAGGCCAAGCTCTCCTGCCATAAGACCCATAAGATAAGCAACTTCCTTTGAATGTTGAAGCACATTTTGTCCATAACTTGTTCTGAATTTTAATCTACCAATCATTCTTAATAGTTCGTCGTGAAGCTTTGAAATCCCCAATTCGAAAATTGTTTCTTCTCCGATTTCCAATATCCTTTCTTCTAATTCCTTTTTTGTTTTCTCTACAATTTCTTCAATTCTTGCAGGATGGATACGACCATCTTTAACAAGTTTCTCTAAAGAAATCTTTGCGATTTCCCTCTTTAAAGGGTCAAAACAGGAAAGAGTTACAGCTTCAGGAGTGTCGTCTATTATTATTTCTACCCCTGTAGCTTTTTCAAAAGCCCTTATATTTCTTCCTTCTCTTCCTATTATTCTTCCTTTCATACTTTCAGAAGGAAGAGAAACTACGGAAACAGTGGATTCTGTAACATTATCAATTGCACATCTCTGAATTGCCTCAGTTATAATTTTTTGAGCGGTTTTATTTGCTTTTTTCTTTGCTTCACTTATTATTTCGTTTTCAATCTGAATGGCTTTATTCTCCGCTTCTTTTTTGACTTCTTCTAATAACATCTTTTCTGCCTCGTCTCTTGTCATTCTTGATATTTCTTCTAATTTTCTATTTGTAAGTTCAACTAGATCTGTATATTTTTTCCGCTTTAAAAGAACTTCTTCTTTAAGTTCTTGAAGTTCCTTTTCCCTAAGCATAAGATTTTTCTCTTTTTGGCTGAGGAATTCCTTAAGCTTCTTCTGCTCTTCTTCTTTTTTTTCTAATTCTTTCTCCCATCTATCGAGATGTCTTTTCTGGGCTTCTGTCTCCTCAATAAATTCTTCCATCTGAGTTTTTTTGAGTTGTTCTAATCTCTCGCGGGTCTTTTCTTCTATTTCTTTACTTTTGGTTTGGGCATTGCGGATGATTTTTTCGGCTTTACTTTCAGCTGAATGAATTTTTTTAAGAACCCTTATCTTATGAACAAAATAACCAAAAGAGAAAGACCCCCCTGCTATGAGGAGGCATACTAAAATTATCATTATACCTTCCATTTTAACCTCTCTTTCTACTTCTTGAGAGGCTGGGGAAAGAAACGTTTATTTTAAGTCATTACATTCTTTTAACTTTTCAATTTCGTTTGCAAGAGTGAAGTATTTATCCGCTATATTTAAAGCCATCAATATAGCAATTGTATTTTCTGAAGAGTAAGGTTCTTCTTCCTTTATCTTTCTTCCAATCTCATCTACAAATGTTGCAATTTCAATAGCCTCTTTCTCAGTTCTATCAGTTATAAAAGAATATTTCTTACCTAAGATTTTTACTTCTATTTCTTTCCCCATTATAGCCTCTTCTTTAGTTCTTCTTCAATTTGGTTTATCAATTTTATTGCTTCTTGTTTTTTTTCTTTTTCTTCTTTTAATTTCTCGGTTAGATTTATTTTTTCCTGCTTTAGTTCTTTTATCATCTTGCTACAATTTTTTATTATATTTAGAAGATAATCAAGATCCCAATTGGTCATTTCCTCAAAGTTGCACCAATTTTTTCTAAATTCTTTAATATTAATTCAATATCCTCTTTTATCTCATCTTCTGTAAGGGTTTTCTCTGGGTTGTAGAATTCTAACCTAATTGTGATAGATTTCTTATCCTCTCCTATTTTAGAATTGCTATAAACATCTATAAGCTTAATTTTCACTTTTTCTTTAGTAGAATGATCAAGCAATGCTTGAATTTTCTCGAAAGGCATTTCTCTTTCTACAATTAAAGAAATATCTCTTTTTATTGTCGGGAATGGAATTGCCTTTTTGTATAGAATTTCCTTTCTTGCACTTAATAGAGTTTTTAAGTCAAATTCGAACCCATATACATCTTCTTTACAAACCTTTTGATTAATTAAGCCTAAATTCCCTACAATAGTTCCATTTAACTTTAAACTTAAAGCTCTTTCTTTTATGAAAAGAGAATTATTACATTTTTCAAAAGAATATTCTTCAATAGAAGCTTCTTCTAATAGAGCTTCAACAACACCTTTTATGTCATAAAAGTCGACTTCTCGTTCTTTTTCGTACCAACTTTTAGGTATCTTTCCTGTAATAATACCTGCTACTTTTTCTTCTTCACTTTCTTTTCTAAAAGTTCTTCCAACTTCAAAAATTTTAACTATTTCTTCTCCTCTATTAAGATTTCTCTTTGCATTTTCAAGTAGTCCTGGAATTAGGGTATTTCTTAACATGTTTTTATTACTCCAAAGAGGATTTTCAAGAAAGACAGATTCTTCTGGTTTTTCGCTCCAAATTGGTTCTATAAAAGGAATATTTATAGCTTCCCAAAATCCAAGATGTACCATTATATTTTTCATTTCAATCACTTCTTTATTTTCTAACCATATAGGGCCATAATTTAAGTATTTAAACTTTAAAGGAATTTTGTCATAACCCACAAATCTTCCAATTTCTTCTGCGATATCTTCTTCTATTTTAATATCATTTCTATAAGATGGAGCAAATACTTCTATTTTTTCTTCTAATTTTTTACCTATTTTAAAACCAAGGTTTTTCAAGATATCAATGCTTTTTTCTTCTTCAATTTCCATTCCCAGTAACTTATTAATATTACTAAAAGAGATCATTACCTTCCTTTGGCTCTTAGGTTTTGGATTGGTGTCTACAATTTTTCCCATTATTTTACCATTTGCATATTTTTCTAAGAGTTGAGTTGCATAATAAGCGGCATATTCAACCATGTTAATGTCTACAGTTCTTTCAAAACGGTAAGAAGACTCAGTGGAAATTTTTAGTTTTCTTGAAGTTTCTCTTATTACTGAAGGTTTAAAGAATGCTGATTCGAGGAGTATTCTTTTTGTCTCTTCGCTTATTCCTGAGTATAACCCTCCCATTACTCCAGCTAAAGCAATAGGACCTTTTGTATCTGCAATAATAAGATTTTCTCTAGAAAGTTCTTTTTCTTCTCCCTCAAGGGTTACTATTTTCTCTCCATTTCTTGCTCTTCTCACAATTATTTCTTTCTCAATCTTATCAAAATCAAAAGCATGAAGAGGTTGCCCAGTTTCTAATAGGACATAATTTGTGATATCTACAACATTATTTAAAGACCTAATTCCACATTTTTCCAATCTTTCCGAAATAAATGAAGGAGAACGTCCAATTTTTATATCACTTATAGGGGTTGCAATATATCTTTGACAGTCTTCTTCTGATTCTATTTTAACTTTTAATATTTCTTTTTCTGGAAAAGTAGGCTTATATTCAATGTTTTTCTTTAGCCTTTTCCCATTTATTGCTGCAATTTCTCTTGCAAGACCAATTACACTTAATAAGTCTCCTCTATTTGGAGTAACATTTATCTCAAAGATTGCATCTCCTTCTATCAACTCAAATTTTTCTACCTCTATTCCAATATTATCCAGAAGTTCTGGAAGCTTATGAGGTTCTGTATCAATATCAACCCAATCTAAAAGCCAGTTATAATTTACTATCATCAAATTGCCTCAAAAACTGAAGTTCATTTTGAGAGAATAATCTTATGTCATTAATATTGTATTTTGTCATTGCAAGCCTATCCACACCCATTCCAAAAGCAAAACCATTAAAGCCTTCATATCCGAGAGAGTTAAGAATATTTGGGTGAACCATTCCCGCTCCTGCAATTTCAATTCTTCCTTTAGTTTTGCAAACAGAACAACCTTTTCCTTTACAGAAAGGACATTCAATCCACATCTCCGCTGAAGGTTCAGTGAAAGGGAAGTAACTTGGCAGAAATTTTGTTTTTACATCTTTACCAAAGATCTCTTTTGCAAATAAATCAAGGGTTCCAAAAAGGTCAGCCATTGATATGTTCTTGTCGACCCATAAACCTTCTATTTGGGTGAATGCAGGGGAGTGTAAAGGATCAAAGGTGTCAACTCTATAACATCTTCCAGGAGAGATTATTCTTAAAGGAGGAGAGTATCTCTCTAAAGCTCTAATTTGAACAGGAGAGGTGTGGGTTCTTAAAAGCCTTCCGTCTTTCAAGTAAAAAGTGTCGTGCATATCTCTTGCAGGGTGATCTTTTGGGGTATTTAAAGCTGTAAAATTGTAATATTCGGTCTCAATCTCTGGGCCACTCACAACAGAAAAACCCATTTTTATAAAGACGTTTTGAATTTCTTCGCAAAGTATTGTAATTGGATGTAACCCACCTATTTCCGGTTTTCTTCCTGGGAGAGATAAGTCTATCCAAGGAAAAGTTTTTTTCTCTATCAATTCTTCCTTTTTCTTTTCGATTAAATCCAACAATTCAGTTTTTATTTCATTTGCAATTTTTCCTATTTTTGGTCTTTCCTCTTCTGGAAGTTCCCCTATAGAACGCAATATCTTTGTAAGAAGTCCTTTTCTTCCCAAGAATCTAATTCTAATTGATTCTACTTCTTCAATGGTAGTTGCTTTTTGTAGTTTTTGTTTAGCTTCTTTAGTTAGATCTTCAAGCTGCATTTAAACTCTCTTTTGCAAGTTTTACAATTTCTTTAAAAGTCTCAGGTTCTTTTACAGCTATCTCTGCCAAGACTTTTCTATTAATTTTAACATTAGCAAGTTCAAGTCCATGGATCATTTGGCTATAAGACATATCATTAAGTCGGGCTGCTGCATTTATTCGAGCAATCCATAGAGTTCTAAAATCTCTTTTTTTCCTTTTTCTATCTCTATAAGCATGAAGCAGAGCTTTCATTACAGCTTCTTTAGCTATTCTGTAGCAATTTTTTCTTTTGTTGAAAAATCCTTCCGCAAGTTTTAACAATCTTTTCCTTCTTTTTCTTCTTTGAACTACATTTCTTTGTCTTGACATACGAGGGCCTCCTTATTGTATGAATTTCTTTATTAGTTTTGCATGAACTTTTGAGAGAAAGTCTTCTCTTTTTTGACGTCGTCTATGTCTACTAGGATATTTTGATTGTAGGTGACTTTTACCAACGCTCTTAAAAGATATTTTTCCTGTTTTGGAGATTTTAAATCTCTTTTTTGCCGCTTTCTTTGTTTTCAGTTTGGGCATTGCTTCCTCCTATTGGTATTAGTTGAAATTGGACTCGGTTATTTTGAGGTTCCAAATCTCCCTGAAATTTTGAGATTTCCTCTGTGTCTTTAATAATTCTTTTTGCAAGTTCCTCTGCAAGTTCAGGATGGATTTTTTCTCTATCCCTCATCCATATTTGAATTCTAACGGGATTATGGTTAGAAAGAAATCTTTTAATATGTTTTAGCTTTGTGTTATAATCATGATCTTCAATTTTTGGAAAAAATTTCATTTCTTTCAAAGTATGTTTTTGCCGTTGGCGTTCTTTTTTATGTTTTTTGCTCTCTTTATAAAGATATTTACCATAATCCATCATCCTGCACACTGGAGGATTTGCATCGGGTGCAACAAGAACCAGATCAAATCCCATAGCTTGTGCTTCCCTAATTGCTTCCTTAGTGTCTTTAATTCCCTTATTGTTTCCATTATTGTCAATAACTCTTACTTTTTTTGCTTTTATTTCATAATTTATGTATTTTTTATTATCCCCTGAAATAACCTACCTCCTATTTTTTATTTCCTCTTTAATTTTAAAAATAATATCTTCCAACAGAAATCTACCTAAGTCCCCTCTACTGTGACTTCTAACTGAAACCATATTTGATTCTACCTCTTTTTTCCCTATTATAAACATATAAGGAATTTTCTTTATTTCTGCATCGTGAATTTTCTTTGTAAGTTTTTCATTTCTTATGTCTAATTCCACTCTTATCTCATTCTCTTTTAGAATGTTAAAAACTTTCCGAGAAAAATCAAGGTGTTCATCTGTAATAGGGAGCAACGAGACCTGAACTGGAGCAAGCCACGTTGGAAAATTTCCTTTATAGTGTTCAATTAGCCCTCCCACAAATCTTTCAAATGAACCAAAAAGAGCTCTATGAATCATATACACCATATGTTCATTTCCATCTTCTCCTATATAAGTAGCTTTAAATCTTCTTGGAAGATTAAAGTCAAATTGTATAGTAGGGCCTTGCCATTTTCTACCAATAGCATCTTTTATTTTTACATCTATCTTAGGTCCGTAGAAGACTGCTTCACCTTCATCTCTTTTATATTTTATATCTCTTTTCTTAAGGGTTGAGATAAGAGCGGATTCGGCTTTATCCCATTCTTCATCTTCTCCCGCATATTTTTCCTTATGCATAGGGTCACGAACGGAAAGGTGGATATCGAAATCTTGGTAACCGAAAGTCTCCATCACTTCCATTGCAAAATCAAAAACATTGCCGATTTCTTCTTCAACCTGTTCTTCTCTACAGAAAATATGGGCATCATCTTGGGTGAAGCCTCGCACTCGAAGCATTCCATGGAGGACTCCAGATCTTTCATACCTGTAGACTGTTCCCAGTTCTGCAAGCCTAAGAGGAAGTTCTCGATAACTTCTTTTTTGCTTTTTATAAATCAAGATGTGATAGGGGCAATTCATAGGTTTTATTACGTATTCTTCATTATCCTTATTGAAGACGTACATATTTTCAAGATAATAATCAAAATGCCCTGATGTTCTCCATAAATCAGCTTTTGCTATATGAGGAGTTATTACTATTTGATAATTTCTTTTTAAATGTTCTTTTTTCCAAAATTTTTCCATTTCCTCTCTAATAATAGCTCCATTTGGGTGCCAAAGAACAAGACCAGAGCCTATTTCTTCGTAAATATTAAATAAATCTAATTGTTTTCCAAGTTTTCTATGATCTCTTTCTTTTGCTTCTTCATATCTTTTTATGTAATCTTTTAATTTTTCTTCTTGTGGATATGAAATTCCGTAAATACGTTGAAGAGATTCTCTTTTTTCATCTCCTTTCCAATAGGAAGCGGATGTAGAGAGTAGCTTAAATGATTTAACTTTTCCTGTTGAATATAAATGTGGACCTTTGCAAAGATCAATGAATTCTCCTTGAGAGTAGATAGAAACTTCTTTGTCTTCTATTTCCTCAATAAGTTCGAGTTTAAACTTGTTATCGGAGAAGAGCTTCTTTGCTTCTTCTTTGCTTATTTTTCTATATTCAATAGGTAAATCACTCTCAATTATTTTTTTCATCTCCTTAGATATTTCTTCTAAGTCTTTATCTAAAAAAGGGGTTTTCTTTTCTATATCATAATAAAATCCTTCTTCAATTGCTGGTCCAATAGCTAAAGTTGTATCCTTATATAATCTTTTTACAGCTTGAGCCATTATGTGGGAAGTTGTATGCCAATAAGCAGGGTATGCTTCTTCGCTGTTATATGGAACAAGAATATATTTGCCTCCCTCTTCTAAAGGGGTATGAAAATCTAAAAAAACCCCCTTTTTTAAAGCTCCTGCAAATTTATCAAAAATAGAAGGGTTCTTATCTTTAAGTATCTCCTTTAAAGGCATCCCTTTTTCTACTTCTAAGGTAGAAAATTCCTTAGCTTCTATGCAAAGTTCTATTTTTAGTTTCATTCATCTATATATATTATTGAAAATTTAATATTTTTCATTCTAAATTAAATGGGCGATAGTGGATTTGAACCACTGACCTTTTGCATGTCACGCAAACGCTCTAAACCCCTGAGCTAATCGCCCTTTTATATATAAAATAATAAAGATGTAAGAGATTGTCAACTCCCTATCTGATTTTTTGTTTTTCTAATAAAACCACTGCAATTGCAACTTCATCTGTGTGGGAGAGAGAAAAGTGAATCCTGAAATCTTTTAAATCTTTTTTTAATTTTTCGTTTAATATTTTTAATATGGGTTTTTTTTGATTTATTATCTCTATTGCTTTCCATCCGTAAGGGTGATTTTTTGCTTTATAAAAGGATTCTTTCACTGCAAATCTTCCTGCATAGCATTGAAATTTATCACTTTTATTTTCACAATATTTTTTTTCTTCCAGAGTAAAGATTCTATTTATGAATTTGTCTCCCCAATGATTTATTATTTTCTTTATTTTATCTACTTTAACTATATCTGTTCCAATCATTTGATTATTTGTTCTTCTTTGAATATTATTACAGTATCACCTTCTTTTATCATCCCAAGTTTTTCTCGTGCTTCTTTCTCCAGAAAAAAATTATCTTCTTTTATTTTTCTTAGTGAATCTATAAGAGCTTCTTCTTTTTTAATAAGTTTTTCTTTTTCCTTCCTTAACCTTTTCTCCTGGATTTTTAATTTTCCAATGTTCACAAATCCATATGTTCCAAAAAAAAGGTAATAAATAAAACCAATAATTATTAAAGTTAGGATTAATCTACCTTTTATTTTCTTTTTTTCACTCCTTTTAGAAAAACCTCTTAAATTTTGCAGCATTTCCTAATTCCTCTTCTATTCTAAGAAGCTCGTTGTATTTTTCGAGTCTTTCGCTCCGAGAGAGAGAACCTGTTTTGATTTGTCCTGTATTTAAACCAACCGCAAGATGAGCAATGAATGTGTCTGCTGTTTCTCCTGAACGGTGAGAAACAAGGGCTTTCCAACCATTATCTTTTGTAAGTTGAATTGCCTCAATTGTTTCTGTAACAGTCCCAATTTGATTAAGTTTTATTAAGACCGCATTACTTATATTCCTTTCCATACCTTTTTTTATTATAGAGGTATTTGTTACAAAAATGTCATCTCCTACAATTTGAATCTTATTTCCCAATTCTTTAGTTAATTTTTCCCAGCCTTCCCAATCAGCTTCAGCAAGACCGTCTTCTATTGAAATAATTGGATATTTCTCTACCCAGTTTCTATAGATAGATATCATTTCGTCAGAGGACAATTTTTTCCCTTCGAAATTATAAAGTCCACCCTCATAAAATTCAGAAGCTGCTGAATCCAAAGCTATTGCAATTTCTTCTCCTATCCTATATCCAGCTTTCTCAATAGCTTTAAGTATTAACTCTATTGCTTCTTCATTGGTAGAGAGGTTAGGAGCAAAACCTCCTTCATCTCCTACACTTGTTACATACCCTTTTTCGGAGAGAATCTTTTTTAGAGAATGAAAAACCTCACAAGCCGCTCTAATTGCCTCTTTAAAATTAGGAAAGTTTCCTGGAACTATCATAAATTCTTGAATATCAAGATTATTATCTGCATGTTTACCACCATTTAATATATTACAGAAAGGAGTAGGGAGTTCACAAGCATTTGTCCCTCCAAGATAACGGTAAAGGGGCATATCTAAGAAATTGCTTGCGGCCCTTGCTACTGCCATTGAAACAGCAAGAATAGCATTAGCTCCAAGTTTACTTTTATTCTCTGTTCCATCTAACTTGCACATTTCCATGTCAATCAGTCTTTGATCAAAACAATTTTTGCCTGTAATTTCTTGTCCTATAATGTTATTGACATTATTTACTGCATTAAGAACTCCCTTTCCATTATATCTTTTTTTATCTCCGTCTCTAAGCTCAAGAGCTTCTCTTGTTCCTGTAGAGGCTCCTGAAGGGACGGCTGCTCTTCCAATTACTCCTGATTCTAATATACATTCTGCTTCTATCGTGGGATTTCCTCTTGAATCCAAGATTTCTCTTGCCTTAATATCAACGATTATTTCTTCCATTTATCCTCCTTAATCTTTCCACGCCCGGAAGGATTCGAACCTTCAACCAGCGGATCCGAAGTCCGCTACTCTATCCAGTTGAGCTACGGGCGCAGTTTTTATTTGAATTAAAAGTTTTTATCTATCTTAGTGGAATTATACAATATAGATTCTGTTTGTCAAGGATGCTATTAAGGCGTTGCTTATCAAAGTAATAGAATTATTGTTTAAAAAACCTCTTGCTTAATATTCCTTTTTATTTATTATAAAAAAGAGGAGGTATGTATGAGAGAATTGATAATCTTATTATTATTTTTAAACTTTTTAAAAATTTTTGGAGGTGAGAAGATGGATAAGAAGATAAAATTACCGGAACCAAGATATAAAAGTGATGTTTCTGTAGAAGAAGCTATTCTTAAAAGAAGATCAGTTAGAGCCTATAAAAAGGAACCAATTGAGTTAAAAGATCTTTCCCAGATTTTATGGGCAGCAGGAGGAATTACAGATAAAGAAGAGAATTTAAGAGCAAGTCCTTCTGCAGGCGCACTTTATCCTCTTGAAATTTATGTTGTTGTAGGAGAAGTAAATTCACTTCCTAAGGGTTTCTATAAATATGACCCATTTAACCATGAAATTTTAATGCTTGGAGAGGGAGATAAGAGGGAGGCTTTGGCCTCCGCAGCTTTGGGTCAATCTTGGGTTAAAAACGCTCCTATTGACATTCTGATTTCTGGTATTTATAAGAGAATAACAAGTAAGTATGGAGAAAGAGGTATTAGATACACTTATATGGAAGCAGGTCATATGGCTCAAAATATTTACCTCCAGGCAGAAGCTTTAGGGCTTGGAACAGTTGTGGTAGGTGCCTTTTGGGATGATAAAGTCAAAAAAGTTCTTGGACTACCTGAAGAAGAATCACCTTTATATATTATGCCTCTTGGAAAGAAGTAAAAAGAGAGGATTGAAATGGTTATAAAAAAAGTAGAGATTGGAGTTTCAACTAGCAGAAGAAATGAATTTGTAGCTGTAACCGAGAAAGTTAGAAGTGTGGTAAGAGAAAGCGGAATTAAAGAAGGCTGTGTTATTCTTTATGTTCCTCATACTACAGCTGCAGTCACCATAAATGAAGATTATGATCCCTCAGTTAAAAATGATATTTTAAATAAATTATCAGAACTCATCCCCCAGGGGGTAGGTTATTCACATTCCGAGGGGAATGCTGATAGTCATATAAAGGCTTCAATTATTGGGTGTTCTGAAGTTATTCCTATTTCAAAGGGAGATTTGGAGCTTGGAAGATGGCAAGGGATTTTTTTCTGTGAGTTTGATGGCCCTCGTTCAAGACGATTAATTGTCCAAGTTATGGGGGAATAGAAATAATTACTACCCATTGAAATAAAGAATAAAAACTCTATAATAATAATATGAATATGAATATGAAGAAAGTAGATAATTATAAATGGATAATAGAAAGAGAAGGTAAGATGAGGGTTCCGGGAATTATATTTTCCTCGGAGAACCTCCTTAAAGCGATAAAAGAAGATAATTCTATAGAGCAAGTTAAAAATGTTGCACACTTACCTGGAATACAGAAATATTCTCTTGCGATGCCTGATATCCATTGGGGTTATGGTTTTCCAATTGGTGGAGTTGGAGCAATGGATATTGAGGAAGGAGTTATATCTCCTGGAGGTGTAGGATATGACATAAATTGTGGCGTTAGAATGATTAAAACGGATTTGTTAGCTTCTGAGATAAAAGGGAAAATTGAAGAACTGATAAACAAAATATATTCTCTTATTCCTTGTGGTGTAGGTTCAGAGAGTGATCTTAATGTATCTTTTTCTACACTTAAGAAAGTTCTTGAAGAAGGTTCTTTTTGGGCAGTTTCAAATGGCTTTGGGTGGGATGAAGATCTTGAGTATACAGAAGAAAGAGGCCGTTTAGAAGGAGTGGATCCTGATATTATCTCAGAGAGAGCTCTTGAGCGGGGGAAACAGCAACTCGGGACTCTTGGTTCCGGTAACCATTTTATTGAAATTCAAAAAGTTTCAGAAATTTTTGATGAAAAGGCAGCCGAGATGTTTGGTCTTAAAATAGATTCGGTTACAATAATGATTCATACGGGTTCAAGAGGTCTTGGACATCAAATTTGTAGTGACTGGATTAATAAGTTGATGAAAGCGAGAAGTAAATTCAAAATAGACCTTCCTGATGAGCAACTTATTTGTGCTCCTTTAACTTCTGAAGAGGGAAAAGGATATCTTTCTTCAATGAGAGCAGCCGCAAATTTTGCTTGGGCAAATCGTCAAATAATTTTATCTCGGTTAAGAGAAGCTTTTTCTAAGGTTTTTGAGAAACCCGCAGAAACCCTTGGGATAAGACTCATTTATGATGTAGCTCATAATATTGCGAAGATAGAAGAGCACATCGTGGATGGGAAACTAAAGAAATTATGCGTTCATAGAAAGGGAGCTACAAGAGCATTTCCTCCAGGACATCCAGAACTTCCTTTAAAATATTCAAAATGGGGACAACCTGTTTTAATTCCGGGAGACATGGGGACAGCTTCTTATATTTTGCTTGGCACTCAAAAGGCAATGGAAGAAACTTTTGGTTCTACCTGTCATGGAGCTGGTAGAGTCTTGTCCAGAAAAAAAGCTCTTCAGGCAACTGGCGGGAGAGATTTAACAAAGGAGTTGAGAGAAAAGGGAATTTATGTGAAGTCAAAGTCCGTAAAGACCTTAAGGGAAGAAGCTCCTGATGCATACAAGGATATAGATGAAGTTGTGGAGGTCGTAGATAAAGTTGGGCTTTCTAAAAAAGTGGTTAAAATGATTCCTATAGCGGTCGTTAAAGGATGAATGGAGAATAAGAATAAGAGAATTATAGAACTCCCCGAGGAGGTTAGAAGTAAGATTGCAGCTGGTGAAGTTGTAGAAGGTCCTTTTTCTTGTGTTAAGGAGTTGGTAGAGAATGCAATAGATGCCGAATCTTCACAAATTACTATAGATGTAGAAGAAGGAGGAAAGAAGCTTATAGCTGTTTCTGATAATGGAATAGGAATTCATCCTGATGATCTTAGTTTGGTTATTAGGAGATATTCTACAAGTAAGATCAAAGACTTAGAAGATCTTGATTCTATTTCCTCTCTTGGATTTAGAGGGGAAGCTTTAGCTTCTATAAGTGCAGTATCTGAAGTAGAAATTCTTTCTAAAAGTTCTGAAAGTGATATAGGAAAATATATAAGAGTCTTTAATGGAGAAATAAAGGAGGAAAAACTTAGACAGAGGCAAAGAGGGACTTCTGTTATAGTAAGGTATTTATTTAATAATTATCCTGCAAGAAGAAAATTTCTACATTCTTCAAATGCGGAGTTTAAAAAAATACTTGGAGAAGTCATTCCTAAATGTATAAGTTATCCTGAAATTTCTTTTGTCCTTAATCACAACGGAAAAAAGGTTATTGATGAACCCTCTACCACAATGGAAGACAGAATCCTTTCTATTTTAGGAGAGGATTTCTTTTCTTCTTTATTACCGATTGAGTTTGTGAGTGATGATGAGAGGATCAAAATTATGGGTTGGATCCAAAGACCAGAACTACCTTCTCAAAAAAAGTATTTTTTATTTGTTAATAAAAGGAATGTATGGGATGGGAAAATTTTTAAAATAATTAAAGATTTTTACACGCCGTTTACAGATGAAAATCCCTCTTTTATTCTTTTTATAGACTTATTACCTGAGTTAGTAGATGTAAACGTTCATCCTACAAAAAGGGAAGTGAAATTTAGAGAAGAAGAGTTTATTTTTTCTCTTATAAAGAAGTCTTTGAATGAGTATTTAGGAAAGGGAAGTAATTATAGAAAAGAACTTTTTTCTTTCCAAGAGGACAATCTTTTGTTTGAGACAAAAGATGATAAAACTAAATTCTGGCAATTACATAATTCTTATATCGTAGCTCAAACAAGCGTGGGTCTTGTTATTATTGATCAACACGCAGCTCATGAGAGAATTATTTATGATAATTTAAAAAAGAATGAAAGTTTCTTATCTCAAAAGTTGATGTTTCCAATCCAGATAAAACATACTCCTTTGGAAATTTTGAAACTTGAGGAATTGAGAGATAAATTAGAAAAGTTGGGTTTCTCTTTTAGAATTTTCTCGGGAAATACAGTCCTTTGGGAAGGAATCCCTTCTATAATTCCGGAAATTACAGAAGATAAAATAAAAGGAATATTGGAAGATCTTTCAGAGGGAAAAGATACCTCCATTGATGAAATGCTAAGGACTTTAAGTTGCCACCTCGCAATAAAAGCAGGAGAGTCTTTATCTGTAGAAGAAATGGAAAACCTAATAAATCTTTTGTTTACAACAGATAAGCCTTATAGATGTCCTCATGGTAGACCAATTCTTTTTGAGATAACTTTACAAGAGATAGAAAAGAAACTACTAAGGTGAAGAAGGAAGTTATAACTTTAATTGGTCCAACAGCTTCAGGAAAAACATCTATTTGTCTTGAGTTAGGGAAAGAATTTCCAATAGAAGTAATTTCTGCAGATTCCAGGCAGATATACAAAGAAATGGATATTGGAACGGGAAAGGTTTCAGAGGAAGAAAGGAAAATAGTTCCGCATCATTTAATTGATATAAAGAATCCAGATGAAATTTACTCGGTTTATGAATTTTTATGTGATTGTAGAAAGAAAATTGAAGAGATAAGAAAAAGGAAAAAGGTACCTATAATTTGTGGTGGGACAATATTTTATATTAAAGGGATGCTTAATGGAATGTTCCCCGAGCCTTTGATTCCTTATGAAGTGAGAAAAGGTGTGAGAGAAGAGATAGAAAAAAAAGGAACTTTAAAAATGTATGAAGAGTTACAAAAAATAGATCCTGATTCAGCAAGAAGAATTCATCCAAATGATAAACAGAGAATAGCAAGAGCAATAGAAGTTTATAGAGCGAGTGGCTTTACGCTTACTCAACTATGGAAAAAGGGTAATCAAAACAGAATTCCTCTTTGTCTATTTTCTATTCTTCCATCTAAAAAAGAGTTGAAGGGAAGAATTGAGAAGAGGGTAAGAATGATGTTTAAAGAAGGATTTGTTGAAGAGGTTAGAAGATTGCTTAAAAAAGGATATAGTCCTAATTTTTATTCTTTTACTTCACTTGGATATAAAGAAGTTGCTGAGTATATTTTAAATGGAAACAATAAAAATTTAGAAGAGATTATAAGGAAGGTTATAAAGGAAACAAAAGAATATGCAAATAGACAGATTACTTTTATTAAGAGTCTTCCTGGAGTAAAAATTTATGATGATTCCGAAAAATTGAAAAAGGATATAATTAGAGAAATTGAAAAACAGAAAGAAAACTAAGAGCGTTAAAATAGGTTCTATAGAAATAGGTGGGGGGAAACCCATTGCTATCCAATCAATGACTAAAACAGATACACATAATGTCGAAGATACAGTAAGTGAGATAAAAAGGTTGGAAGAGGAAGGTTGCGAGCTTGTAAGAGTAGCTGTTCCTGATAAAGAAGCTGCGGGTAAATTAGGAGAAATAAAAAAAAGGATAGGGATTCCTTTAATAGCGGATATTCATTATGATTATCTTCTTGCGATTGAAGCTGTTAAACAAGGTGTTGATAAAATAAGGATTAATCCTGGGAATATAGGCACAAAATGGAAAGTAAAAGAGATTGTTAAGAGTTGCAAAGAAAGAGGGATTCCTATAAGAGTGGGAGCGAATGCTGGTTCTGTAAAAAAAGAGTATATTAAGAAATTTAATGGTATTACACCAGAAGCTCTTTTTGAATCTGTTATGGATGAAGTAAGAATACTTGAAGATTTAAATTTTGATTCCATTGTAGTTTCAATTAAATCTTCTGATATAAAAACCACTGTTCTTGCGAATCAGATTTTTTCTGAAAAGAGAGACTATCCTGTCCATATTGGTGTTACAGAAGCAGGTCCTTCTGGAGGTAGGGGAGAGGTTTATTCCGCAATTGGAATTGGATTTTTATTGAAAGAGGGAATAGGAGATACAATTCGCGTTTCTCTTACAGGGGATCCATTAAGAGAAGTAAGAATAGCCCAGTATATTCTTTCTGCTCTTGGCTTAAGAAATTTTGGGCCAAGGATAATTTCTTGTCCAACCTGCGGAAGACTGCAATTTGATATTGAAAATGTAGTGAAAGAAGTGGAAGAAAAAGTGAAAAGGATTCACCTTCCTATAACTATTGCTATAATGGGTTGTTCTGTGAATGGTCCTGGAGAAGCAAAAGAAGCGGATATAGGAATTGCTGGAGGTAAAAACGCAGCTGTGATATTCAAAAAAGGAAAAAAATTAGCTGTAGTAAAAGGGGAGAAAATTGTAGAAGTTTTTCTTTCTGAGTTAAATAAATTAATAAAGGAGGAAGAAAAATGGCAATGAAAGTAGAAAAAGAAAAAAAACATGTAGAATTATATACTTCTCGTTATATAATAAGGGGTAATGTTCATATTCCTGTTAATGCAAGGTTAACAGATGCGCTTCAAGCTTTATCCAGACAATCTGGATTTTTACCTATGACAGATGCAGTGGTAAAGTTTCAAAATGGAGAAGTAAAAGACGAGAAGTTTCTTCTTATTAAAATTTCAGAGATTGAAATGATCTGTTCTAAGGATGAAAGATAAAACCTTGACAATCAAAAAAAATGAAATTATATTAATAAAAAATGATAATTTTATTTGGATTACTAATTTTAAGTATACCACAAATGCAGTTTCCTATAGAAGGGAGTTACTTAAAAGTTCAAGTATGGGGAGAAGTTAAGGAACCTGGAATTTATTATGTAACTCCTTCTACAAACCTCGTAGAAGCAATTTCTTTTGCAGGGGGGCCTACCCCAAGATCCGATCTCTCAAAGGTTAAGTTGGTTAGAGCAATAGGTGAAAAAGAGATTTCTTTTTTTGATGTAAGTGGTTATTTAAGTGGTAAGAGAAAGAATCCCCCAATTCTCGAATCAGGTGATTTGGTCTTTGTTCCCCAATCTTTCTCTTCTAAGGTATGGGATTTTACAAAGTTCTTAGGTGTTGTTGGAGCAGTTGCTTACTATTTTTACCATTTTACCCCTAATCAAAAATGATTAAAAAAGGACTAATTTTAGGTTTATTAGGTTTCATTCTTTCTTTAACTTCTATTAATTTAAGTCATCCAGAAAAAATTGGCTCTTTTCAGAAGGCAAAAGTTCGTTTAGAATACAAAGATGTTATTGAGAGCTGGATCTCTTTTGGAAAAGTTTTAGAAAGAAATATAAGAGAAGCTTTTTTAAGTGAGGATTATTTGTTTGTTTCTATGTTTATGGAAAAGGCGATGGATCGTATTCCTAATAAACCTGAGATAATAATAGTAGATAAAAACAATAAAGTTTTTTGGACAAATAGTAAAGAAGTCCGAGGGACTCAGTATAAGGGATGGAATGAAGGCGTTAAGGAAGATTTTTTGATTGTAGATACACTCTCTAAAGTGAAGATTAATATCTTTAGCGACGAGTCTGAAAAAGAAGTTATTGGAAATTTATATCTTATTATTAAAAATAAACCGACACCTCAAAGATTCTACTCGGCTGGATGGGAAAATTATGGTTCTCTTCTTTCAGCTTCAAATATTACAAGAGGTTATGTGGTGGAGAAGAATGAAATAGGTATTAAAAATTTTGTAGAAAGAGTAACCAAAAAGGGAAATATTGCCCATTTAACCATCTTATCTGAAAACGGAACTTTGGTATGGGATATAAATAATTTGAAGAATGGTAAATGGATTAAAGAAGAAAGGTATAAAAATGATGAGAATTATTATTCATTTCCAATTGAATACGAAGGTAGGAAGGTAGCTACTCTTCATCTATTAGTAAACATCCCGGAAAGAGGAGAAAAAGTTACACCCCTTTCCAATCTTTATTATAAAATAAAGTCTGTTTTTCAACCTAAATATTTAACATTCTCAGGAGTTTCTTTCTTTATTCTGTTTTTGTTTGGAAGTTTATTAAGTAGATCAGCTGAAGTGGTTTCTAGTGCTCAGAAATCGACTGTTTTTAAGATGTCCCCAGATCTCCAAAATAAAATACAAGCCTTAAAAGAAGAAATAGAAGAATTAGAAGTAAAAAAAGTAGAACTTACAGAAGAAGTAGCGAAAAAACAAAAAGTTCAAAAAGATTTGGAGAAAGAAATAGAACTTCTTGAAGAGAAGAAAAAGAATATTTCTATTCCTACGGAAGTAGAAGAAGCATCTTTAGAAGAAGTTTCAGAGGAAGAGGAACTTCTTTTTGATAGATTATTAGGAGAAACCAAGAAAAAAGAGGCTCAAAAACAAGAAGAGCTTGAGTTAACGCAGAGAATAGTTGCTAAAAGAAGAGAAGAGATTGATCTTTCAAGTAGAATAGAAGCTAAAAGAAAGGAACTCTTAGAATTACAAAGGAAAATCGATAATTTAAAGAAAAAATAAAAAGTTACTTTCCTTTATGTATCCTTTTAAAGAGATTGAGGAGAAATGGCGAAAGAAATGGGAAGAGTTGGAGCTTTTTAAAACTCCAACGCTTCCTAAAAACAAATATTACATTATGGAGATGTGGCCCTATACTTCTGGTAATATCCATATGGGTCATTTTAGAAATTATTGTTTCGGAGACCTTAGATGGCGATGGGAAAAAATGAAGAAAAAAGATCTTTTACATCCTTTTGGATGGGATGCTTTTGGGCTTCCTGCTGAAGAGGCAGCTATAAAAAGAAATATAAGTCCAAAAAAGTGGACTTATGATAATATAGAAACAGCAAAAAGAACTATAAAAAAAATAGGTCTTAGCTATGATTGGGAAAGAGAGATAGCGACTTCAGATCCACAATACTACAAATGGACTCAATGGCTTCTTATTCAGCTTTACAAAGAAGGGTTACTATATAGAGATGAAGCTTATGTAAATTGGTGCCCTGGGTGTAAGACTGTTCTTGCAAATGAGCAGGTAGAAAGCGGAAAGTGCTGGAGATGCCATTCTGAGGTGGGGAAGAGGAAACTGACTCAATGGTTTATAAAAATAACTGAATATGCAGAAGAATTGTATTGGGATATAGATAAATTGGAACATTGGCCAGAGAATATAAAAGAAATGCAGAGAAATTGGATCGGTAGGAAAGAAGGAGCAGAAATAAAGTTTCATCTTGAAAATGGAGAAGAGTTTAAAGTTTTTACAACTCGTCCTGATACTATTTTCGGCGTAACCTTTATGTGTATATCTCCAGAAAGTAAGCTTGCAGAAAAAATCGCTGAAAAAAATGAAGAGGTTGAAAAATATATTAAAGAATCATTACTTTTAAGTAATATAGAAAGAACAAGGGAAGATAGAGAAAAAACTGGAGTAGATACAGGAGTTAAGGTAATTCATCCTTTAACAGGAGAAAAATTACCGGTTTTTGTTGCAGATTTTGTTCTTGGTTCCTACGGAACAGGTCTTGTTATGTGCGTTCCAGCCCATGACCAAAGAGATTTTGAATTTGCAAGAAAATATAACCTTCCAATAAAAGAAGTGATAAAAGGACCTACTCCACTTGCTGATAAAGCTTATACTGATCCCGGAACCCTAATCAACTCTCAAATGTTTAACGGAATGAATTCTATTGAAGCTTCAAATAAAATAATAGAATATCTTGAGAGTAAAGGACTTGGATATAAATCTGTGAACTATCGCTTGAAGGATTGGTTAATTTCTCGGCAACGGTATTGGGGTGCTCCAATACCGATGATTCATTGTGAGAGATGTGGAGTAGTGCCTGTTCCGGAAGAGAATTTGCCTGTTCTTTTGCCTCCTCCAGAGGAAGTTGATTTTATTCCGAAGGCCCGTTCGCCCTTAGCGAGTCATCCAAGTTTTGGCAAGGTGGAATGTCCTAAATGTAGAGGGAAAGCGAAAAGGGATCCTGATACAGCAGACACCTTTGTAGATTCCGCGTGGTATCATTTTCGGTATCTTGATCCAAGAAACGAAAGAGAAATCTTCGATAAAAAGGAAGCTGAGAAATGGCTTCCTGTTGATCTTTATATTGGGGGAGCAGAACATGCGACAGGACATTTGATATATATGAGATTCTTTACTAAGTTTCTATATAAGCTTGGTTATTCTCCTGTGAATGAACCTGTTGTAAGACTTTTTAATCAAGGAATGGTGCGAGATGAAAAAGGGGAAGTCATGTCAAAATCTAAAGGTAATGTGGTAGACCCTGAAGCTTTGATTGACAGAGTTGGAATAGATGCAGCAAGAGTCGCAATGTTCTTTTTTGGTCCTCCTCAGTGTGACATCGATTGGAAGGAAAAAGATATAAAAGGTTCTACCCGATTTCTAACAAGGCTATATGAACTCGGAGTGAAAGATCTTAACAAGAAAGAGATTAGATTAAGTGAGTCTGATAAAGAAGAACTTCTTTATAAAGAGACAGAAAAGACCACCAAGAAAGTTACGGAAGATATTGAAAATTTTAGTTACAATACAGCTATTGCTGCTTTAATGGAGTTCTTAAATACCATTTTAAGTTACAAAAAGAAAGATGATTTATTTCAATACGCTCTAAGAAGATTCTTTTTGCTATTGTCTCCAATTGCTCCTTATATTTCAGAAGAGATGTATTGTAGATTTGGAGATAAAGAATCTGTTTTCTTTGAGGATTGGCCTTCTTTTGATCCAAAAGGTATAATTGAAGATAAGTATATATTGGTGGTTCAGATAAATGGGAAAGTCCGTGGAAGAATAGAAGTGAAGAAAGGGATTAATAAAGATGAGGCTTTTGCTATTGCAAAGGAACATCCAAACGTAAGACGCTTTTTAGACACAGATAAGCCTAAGAAAATCATTTTTATCGAAGATAAGCTTCTTAACATTGTAATATAAAAATATTAAAATGTATAAGGTTATTATAGATTAATAGAGAGAAAGGCAGCTATAATTGCAGCTGTTTCAGCTCTTAAATTTAACTTTCCTAAATTTAAAATTAAAAAGCCATTTTCTTTTGCAAAATCTATTTCTTCTTTTTCCCATCCGCCAACTGGTCCAATAAAAATATTAATTTTATTTTTTCCTTTGAAAATTTTATTATCAATTTTATTTCCATTTTTATCAAAAATTAAATTTAAATCTCCTTTTTTGCATTTTAAAATAGCTTCTTGGAATTCTATTGGTTCGTTCAATTCCGGGAGATATCCTCTAAATGACTGTTGCGAGGCTTCTTTAATAATTTTTTTTAATCTTTCAAAATTTAAATTTAATCTTAGCGACCTTTTAGAAATGATTGGGAAAATTCTTCTGGTACCAATTTCAGTTACTTTTTGGCAAAGGAGTTCGAATTTATCCTTTTTTAAAAGAGCGCAGAATAAATTAACCTCTTTTTGAGGTTCTAAATTATTTTTTCTTTTTTCTACTATATTCCCCGAAATTTTTCTGTTTTCTATTTTTGAAATTTCTACTATTACCTCGTTCATATTTCCATCGCCCAATAAGATTTTATCCTTTACTTTCAGTCTTAATACATTCTTTATTTTATGAAGAATCTCTTTTTCTTCTATTTCAATTTCTTTTTTTGAAAAATCAAACTGACCAATAAAGTAATTTAATCTCATATGCGAGCATTATAATTTAATTTTTTGTAAAAGCAAGTTTTTCCAGACCTTCCAAGGCAGGTGGTGGACACTTTGAGATATTTTAACATTCACAAGGTCTAATTCCAGATCAAGAGTCACATCCATTTTCTTCTCCAGGAGTTTATCAAGATCCGCCGCAAACAAGTGGACAAGTTCAGGAGATTTGTTTCTCTCAATAAGTATCTCTAAAGTTTTTTATCATTCTTGTTTGAGTTCTTTCTCATCGTATTAAAGAAAAATAGATAATTATTGACTTTATGAAAGAAATGCTCTTTCCCTTCAAAGACTTCTATATCAAAGAATTCTCTTTCTATCCTTTCT
>JBDRZZ010000021.1 GCA_039804165.1 candidate division WOR-3 bacterium | reverse complement strand
AAATAGGAAGAGAGAATTTCTCTCCAAAAGTTCTTTCTGCCTATATTCCTCCGAAGTCTCTTATCCGTGTTCTTTTCTTTTATATCCTCTCTTAAGGATTTTGAAATCTTTGATACAATAGGATATCCCGTTCTGATTAAGCCTACAAGCAAATCCTTAAGAAAATCTACCTCAGGTTTCGTTATATGTTTTCTCATTTTCGCAAAAAAATAGTTGAAATTTTTAGAAATTTGATTATTTATATTATTAGACAATTTTTTCCTCCTTTCTGTTTTTATTCTCAATATACAGAAAGGAGGTTTTTTTCAATACCTTTTCTTTGAAAAAATACAATCTAAACCCTTACAAATACTAAATTTCCGACTTTTGACACAAAAATTTTGGGGGGTTGTCAGAAAGAACATAAAATTGATTTTTGCAATAAATTTTTTATTATATTGACATTGAGATAAATAGTGTTAAATTTAGGAGGAATTAGGGTAAAAAGGAGGTTTTAATGAGAAGTGTGAAAATTTTTGTTTTACTTTTTATACTTTTTTCTATTTCCCTTTTTGGAGAGGCAAAGCCTTTCCCTCAATATGTAGATTATCCTTACGGTTACCAAACCACAAAAATTACAGCGACCAATGTTCAGAACGCCTATAATAAGTGGAAAAGTAAATATCTAAAAAGATGTAATGGAATGCTTCGGGTTTGTGGAGACGATACAAGCGTAACTATTTCAGAAGGGATGGGATATGGAATGCTTCTTACGGCATATTTTGGAGAGAAAGGTAAATTTGATAGTCTTTTCGCTTTTTATAAGAGTAAAAGGACATCGCTGGCTTATAATCTGATGGGATGGAAGGTAACCTGTTCGAGTATTAGTGACCCGGGAAGTGCTACAGATGGTGATATAGATGTTGCCTTTGCTTTAATTGTTGCTTATTGCCAGTGGGGAGAGAATTACCTTGAAGAAGCAAAAAATATAATTTCGATTTTAAAAAATTATTATTTTGTAAATTGTAATAATGTTTATGTAATGAAACCTGGAGGTCATTGGGGAGGTTGTGGGTTAACAGACATCTCGTATTACACCCCAGCTTATTTTAGGATATTTGGGGAAGTAATGAATGATTCTTTTTGGGAGAAAATAGCGGAGGATTCTTATATTATATTAGAAAACAGTGCTGATTCTAATACAGGTCTTGTTCCTGATTGGCAATCTTATGATGGAATTCCAGGAGGGAATCCTCCTTCCGGAAGAGATGATTATTATCACTATGATGCCTGTAGAACACCCTGGAGAATGGCTCTTGATTACATTTGGAATGGTAATGAAAACGCTAAAAATTGGTGTTGTAAAGTATCAAAATTTGCTGATTCAATTGGAGCATCAAATATAAAAGATGGATATCTTTTGGATGGGACTCTTCATCCTCAAGCACAATATAATAATAGTTCTTTTGTGGGTGGTTTTGGAGTTGGAGGTATGTGCTACAGTCAGTCTATGGTGGATGCTTTTGCATTAAGATTGCTCTATCTTGATGGATGCGGGTATGATGATCAATATTATAATCTTTCTCTTCGCTCTTTGTATATGCTTGTTTTAACAGGGAATTTTTGGAAACCTACACCAATGGGAATTGAAGAATCTTTACCAAAGTATTTTTATTTAGGTAAGAATTTCCCTAATCCTTTTATGACAACAACAACGATTGAGTATTTTGTTCCGGAATCAAGATTTGTTCAGTTACAAGTGTTTGATGTTGTAGGGCGAGAGGTAAAAACATTGATTAATGAAGAAAAGCCTGCTGGAAGATATAGTTTTATTTTTAATGGGAGCGATTTATCCACAGGGATTTATTTTTATAGGATTAAGGCGGGTGATTTCACAAGTGAACTTCTCCAGATGATTTTGATAAAATAAACCAAGATTTATAGGAATTTTTGGCTCTTAAAAGAAAATTTGAAAGGAGGCTTGAGAATATGAAAAGGAAGCTTTTCGTTGCATTATTAACTATTTTTATGGTTGGTTTCTTCCTTTTTGCAAATTCTTTGGATTTAGTGAATAGATCCACAGTATATAAGATTGAGATATACCAGAATCCGAGTAACTCTGGGGTAATTGGAGCGCTTTATACAACGACTTTTAATAATTTACAGGTGATCACGAAGCATTGTGTTACTAAAAACACAAAAATTTATCTAAATGATCAACCTGCAAAGCTTTCTGATTTAAGGCCTGGTTATAAAGTTATTGTGAATTTTATAAATGATGATTGTAAAACGGCCACTGTAATTAGAGCTTACAAATAGAAATATTGAGATTTTATAGAGCCAAAAATTCCTATAAATCTTGAAAATGAAAAAAGGTATTCATTTAATCTTTATTTATGGAAGTTCTTGGTATAAAAAAGAGGGGGGTCTTAAACTTAAAGGAGATTATGGAAAAACTATTAGGTGTTTTAGAGTCGGAGGTTTGGGTAATTTTTATAAACTGCTGGGAAAAATAAAAAATAAGAAAGATTGACAAAGTTAAAAAAACAATTATTTTTCTTAGAAATCTTTTAGAAAGGAGGTCTTTATGAAAAAGTTTGGGATTGTGGTTTTATCTCTTTTATGTATCATTAATCTTTATGCTCGGGATATGGCAGGAAAGATTGGATTAGGTTTTGGTTGGGATCTTTCTTTAATGGAAAATGGGCTTATGGATTCTCCACCTAATGTTTTTTCTACAAAAATTGGTCTTGGTTCAAAAATAGTTCTTGAACCAGTTTTAGGTTTAGATTTTTTGAATGAAGATGGCTCTAACACTATGGAAATTTCATTTGGAGCTTTTCTTGATTATGTGTTGAAGTCCCACCCAAAGACCAATCTCTATTTTAGCGGAGGAATAATTTTTGGGTCTGTGAATCCTCCAGTAGGAGATGCGGAAACAACCTTTGGTCTATTATTTGGTGGAGGTCTTGAGCAATTCATAAGTGATAACTTTTCTTTGGATCTCACTTTAAGGTCAGGTTTTTTGAGAGTTTCAGAAGGAGATTATTCAATCTCCGATTTTTATATTGGAAACGAGAAGGTAATTTTAAGGTTGTGCTGGTATTACTAAGAGGAGGAGATTTTAAATATTTGGAGATCTAGGTATATTAGGATATAGAGAAGAGCTTATAATTTAAAAACCTTGACTTTGAGATTTTCTATTTTATAATCCTTCCTATGGATTACTTTATGTTACTTCGCCCCACTCTTTTTCTTCCTGTTTGGATTTTTTTTCTTCTTGGAGCTCATTTTGGAGGAGGGAATTTTTCTTTTAGAGCCATTATAATTTTTATTCTTTATACAATGCTAATGGGAGGAATTTATATTTTTAATCAAATCATTGATAGAGAGTCGGATAAAAGAAATGAAAAATTGTTTTTGTTGTCTTTGGAGTTAATTCCGATTCGGTTTGCAGTTTTAGAAATGATAGGATTATTTATTTTCTCTATTTTTGGAGCTTTATTTCTAAATTTTGAGATTTTTATGGTTTTTTTAATTTCTTTTATTTTAGGAATTACTTATTCTCTTCCTCCTTTTGAGACGAAAGGAAAGCCATTTTTGGATATTTTATGGAATTCTTTAGGATATGGAGTTCTTGCCTTTACAGTTGGTTGGCTTTCAGTAAGGGATTTCTCTCAAAAGATGTTGATCTCTTCTATTCCTTATTTTTTTGCAGTGGCTGGGGTTTTTGTTAATACAACTATTCCAGATATAGAAGGAGATAAGAGAGAGGGGAAAATTACAACAGGAGTTTTCTTAGGGAAGAAGAGGACTCTTTTGTTAGGGATATTTTTTGATTTAATCGCCATATTTTTCTCAATAGCCTTGAAAGATTTTATTTGTCTTATTGGAGCGAGTTTGGCATTTCCAATATTTTTGTTTGCTTATATAAGATCCACAAAGAAATCCATTCTTTTTTCTTTTAGAGTTGTCCCTTTTATATTGACTCTTGAGGTTTTCTTTCTAACTCCTTGGATAATTCCTCTTTTTGTTTTTATCTTAGGAATAGAAAAGATTTATTATAAGAAGAGATTTAATCTTAATTATCCTGCACTCTTTAGTGGAGAAGATAGGAATTTCTAAGTTATGTTGACACTTTTATTTTTTTCTTTTTCTCCTTTAGTTGATTCTTTACTAATTAAAGCTGTTGAATGTTCTTATGTAGAAGACTTTATTAGAGCAGAATCTCTTATAACTTTTGCGAAAAGACAGGAAAAAGAAAACCCTGCTCCTTATTTTTTACTGGCTTCTCTTTATGAAATGATGTGGGTTGATTTGGGGGAGCCTTCTCTTGAGACAAAGATATTTACCTATGCGGATTCGACAATAACTAAAGCAAAGAAGTGGGTTAAGAAGAATCCTCTTGATCCGTGGGGATATTTTTTTATAGGGGGAAGTTATACTTTGAAAGTTTTTTACTATGTTATGAAGGAGGATTATCTCGGATCTATTTTCTTACTTAATCCTGGAGTTTATTATCTTGAGAAGGCAAAAGAAATCGATTCTACTCTTTATGATGTTTATTTGGGACTTGGAGGTTGGGAATATATAAAAGGGAAATTCCCTTTAGTGAAGGAGAATAAAGAGAAAGCTCTTACAATGATAGAAAAAGCCATTTCAAAGGGAAAGTTTGTCTCCCATTATTCAATAGTGGCTTATGCTAACATTTGTATTAGAGAAAAAGATTATGACCAAGCAATTTTAATGCTTAAGCCTCTACTTGATTCTTATCCTTCTTCTCGAACTTTTAATTGGCCATTTTTGAAAGCATTATACGGGAAAAAGGATTATGAAAGAGCTCTAAAGGTTGCAGAGAAACTAATTGAAATTTCCTCTTATAACAATTTTTCTAAGTTTGAAGCTTATTATTATAAAATTAAAATTCTTTTAGAACTTGGGGAGTTAGAAGAAGCTAAAACAAATGTTGAGATAGCCTTGAATATAAATGTTTTGGAAGAAATGCTTAATGTAAAAGAGAGAAAAAAAGAGTTAAAGCAGATTAAACGTAAGTTAGAAAAAGAGTTGAAGAGGGCTTGACATATAAGCTTTATAAGGTAAAATTAAATTGGGTAGCCGGAGTGGCGGAACTGGTAGACGCATCGGACTTAAAATCCGGTGGAGATTTTTCTCTCCGTGTCGGTTCAAATCCGACCTCCGGCATAAAATTTTTTATTTAGAAGATGATTAACTTATTGAATAAAGAGGAAGATAAAGGGAGAAGGAAGAGAGAAGTCCCTGACGGCTTGTGGTTAAAGTGCGAATCTTGCGGAGAAATCCTTTATAAAAAGGAAGTGGAAAAAAATTTAATGGTGTGCTCTAAATGCAATTTTCACTTTAAGGTTAGTAACTTTTTTTATAGAGACTTACTTCTCGACCCTGGAACGTTTAAAATTTTTGATGAAAACCTTAGAACCGCAGATCCTCTTAAATTTAAAGGTTATAAGAAAAAACTTAAAGAAGCAATGGAACAAACTTCTCTAACTGAAGCTGTTGTTGCAGGTGAAGCGAAAATTGATGGGAGAGATATTGAGATTGTTTTTATGGAGTTTTCTTTTATTGGGGGTTCGATGGGTTCAGTTGTTGGGGAGAGAGTAAAAAGAGCTATTGAAAGAGCGAGTAAGTCTAATTTACCTCTTTTGACTGTAAACGCTTCTGGAGGAGCAAGAATGCAAGAAGGTATTCTCTCTCTTATGCAAATGGCAAAGACTGCAACTGCGCTTAACAAGTTGAAAACTCCATATATTTCTATTCTTACTAATCCTACAACTGCAGGGGTTTTAGCTTCTTACGCTTCTTTAGGAGATATTGTGATTGCAGAACCTGGGGCTCTTATAGGCTTTGCAGGGCCAAGAGTGATAAAGCAGACAATAAAAAAAGAATTACCAGAAGGGTTTCAAAGAGCAGAGTTTATGTTAGAGCATGGACTTATTGATATGGTGGTTGCAAGGAAGGATCTTAGGAAAACTATTATTTCTATATTATCGCACCTCTGTTAGAAGATTTAATGATGTTAGAAAAAGAAGTTAAGATTCTCAATTCCTTAGGAATTCATGCAAGGCCTGCTTCAATGATTGTTAAGCTTGCTTCAAAGTTTGACTCTCATATAGAATTGGAGAAAGATAATGTTAGAGTTAATGCAAAAAGTATTATGGGGGTTTTAATGTTAGCTTCCGAGGAGGGAGATAAAATAAAGATTATTGCAAATGGTAAAGATGAAGAAGAAGCAGTAAAAGCTTTGGTTGAATTAATAGAAAAGAGGAAATTTGATGAAGAATAAAATAATTAGAGGAATTGGTGTTTCTCCTTCTATTGCAATGGGGAAAGCTTTTTTATATACCCCTAAGGAAATTATCTTATCTTCTAAAAGGAAAAAGGGAAAGATTGAGGAAGAAATAAAACTTTTTGAGAAAGCAAGATGTCTATCTTTAAGGCAACTTAGAAAATTGAAACTTGAATTAAAAAAGATGAAGGACGTCCAAACTCCAAGACTGATAGATGTTCAGCTCCTTTTTTTACAAGATCCACTTTTCTTGAATTCTGTAGAGAAAAGAATGAGGAATGGGAAAGAGTCGGCTGAGGAAGCAATAATTAATTTTGCCAAAGGTTTGGAGAAGGATTTCCTTAATATTCCTAATAGTTACATAGCGGAAAGATACTCGGATGTTAAAGATGTTATAAGTAGATTGTTAAGAAATTTAAGAGAAGAAGAGGACGCAAGTTTAGAAGAGTTTGGGGAGATTGGAGTTGCTGAGAGTTTTACCGCCTCGAGTGTTTTGGAATTGAGTAAGTTAGGTGTTAAGGGTATTGTAAGCGAGGGAGGAGGAAGAACTTCCCATTTTGTCATTCTTGCAGAAGCACTCGGTGTTTCAACTGTTGTTGGAGCCAATGGAATTACTAATGAGATTGAAACAGGGGATGAGATAATAGTTGATGGAATAAGTGGGGTTGTAATTATTAGGCCTGACGAGGACACAAAAAGAAGATTTGAGAGGAAAAGAGAAGAAGCTATTGCAATTCAAAAAGAATTTTTGGAGAAAAAGTTTCTTCCTGCGACTACCATAGATGGTTTTTCTATTGATATTTCTGCAAATATTGAACTACCTGTAGAGATTCCTTTAATTAAAGAATACGGAGCGAAAGGGGTTGGACTTTTACGGACCGAGTATCTTTTTCTTACTTCTAAAGGGATTCCCTCTGAAGAGGAACAATATAATTTTTATGTAAAGATCGCAGAGAGTGTTTTTCCTGATTATGTTATAATGAGAACCTTAGATCTTGGAGGAGATAAGGTTTTTAAGATGAAGATGCAAGAGGAAAATCCTTTTTTGGGATGGAGAGGTATCCGTTTTACTCTCTCAAACGAGGAAATTTTTAGAGCTCAATTGAGAGCAATGCTTAGAGCTTCAGCTAAAGGAAATGTTAGAATTCTTATTCCAATGGTTTCGCAGATAGAGGAAATTTTGAGAGTGAGAGAACTTACTGAGAAAATAAAAAAGGAGCTTAAGGAAGAGGGGATTTTGTTTGATGAGAATATTGAGATTGGAGCAATGGTTGAAATACCTTCAGTGCCTTTAATGGCTGATTTCTTTTCTGAAGTTGTAGATTTTTTTTCTTTAGGAACTAATGACCTTACTCAATATACTCTTGCGGTTGATAGAGGTAATAAGAAAATTTCGTATCTCTTTGACCAGCTTGATCCTGCTGTTATTACTCTAATGAAAATGACAGTAGAAAAGGCACATCATAATAATAAATGGGTAGGAGTCTGTGGAGATGTGGCTAGTGATTTAGTGGCTTTGCCTATTCTTTTAGGTATGGAGGTAGATGAACTTTCCTTACCCCTTGCTTTTATTCCTCAGGTTAAAGAAGTTATAAGAGGGTTAAGTTTGAAAGAATGTAAAGAATTGTTAAAAAATATAGAAGGGAAAAAATCCGCAAGGGAAGTAAGGGAAATGTTGAAGGAAGAAATTCTTAGAAGATTTCCATCATTTAAGAACATATTAGTGGAGGTTGAAAATGATTGAAATAATTGAAGATTTACCTGAGCAGATTAAGGAGGCAGTGGAGATTGGTTCTTCTTTGGATTTTGAATGGAAGGGAATAAAAAATGTTTGTATTGGAGGAATGGGAGGTTCTTCTATAGGAGGAGAAATTCTTCTAAAGCTTTCCGAAATGTATTCTAAGGTCCCATTTACTCTTGTTCGAGATTATGAGTTACCTCAATTTGTAGATAAAAAAACTCTAATGATTATAGTAAGTTATTCGGGAAATACAGAAGAAACCATTTCTCTTTTTCATAAAGCAGAAAATAAAGCCAAGATTTTGTGTGTGACAAGCAATGGAATTTTAGAAGATCTTGCAAAGGAGAAAAAACTACCACTTATAATAATACCTAAGGGTTATCCTCCAAGAGGAGCCATTGCTTATTTATTCTTTCCTATCTTAGAAGTTTTAAGAAAATCTAATATAATTAAAATTAAAAAAGAAAATATCGATGAAGTTGTAAAAGTTCTTTCGGAAAATAATGAGACTGCAAAGGTGTGGGCTGAAGAAGTGAGCGGAAAGGTAAAAGAGAAACTCCCTTTTGTTTATACAAATCCTCTTTTTACTCCTGTTGCGAGGAGATGGTGCACTCAGCTTAATGAGAATTCAAAGTGTCTCGCCCATTTTGCTCCTTTCCCAGAGTTGGATCATAATGAGATTGTAGGTTGGGAAAATCCTAAGGAGATTTTGAAAAGAATTTTTATCTTTATCTTAAGAGATAGAGAAGAGGAAGAAAGAATAAAGAAAAGAATAGAAATCACAAGAGAGCTAATTGAAGAATTTGCAGGGGAGATTATGGATGTGTATGCAGAAGGGAAATCTCTTCTTGCGAAGATTTTCTCTCTTATTCAGAAAGGAGACTATCTTTCTTTTTATCTTGCAGGTAATTACAGAGTGGATCCTCTTCCTGTTAAAAGAATACAAGAGCTAAAAAGAAGGTTAGCCGAATGACAGTTATTATTCCAGTTGCAGGTCGTGGTATAAGACTTAGACCAATTTCTTTTAACACTCCTAAGGCTCTTATTCCTTGTGGGGGGAGGACTGTGCTCGGTTGGATATTTAAGTCAATTTCTGAGCTCTCTCCAGATAGAATAATTCTTGTGGTAGGCTATAAAGATGAATTGATTAAAGAGTGGGTTAAGAATAACTATAAAAAATTACCAATTGAATGGGTAACTCAAGAGGAACCAAAGGGATTGGCTCACGCCATTTGGAAAGTAGGAAAATTGATCCCATTTGAAGAGGATGTTTTAATTTACTTAGGGGATTCCATTTTTGATTTTGATTGGAAGGGAATTAAAAAGGAAGAAGAAAATTTTGTGGGAGTGAAAGAAGTGGAGGATCCAAGGAGATTTGGGATTGTAGAAGTAGAAGGAGACTTTATTGTAAATTTAGAAGAGAAGCCGGAAACTCCTTCCTCAAGTCTTGCTGTAGCAGGTATTTATTATATAAAGAAATGGGAGCTTTTATATAAATATCTTAATATTGTGATTGAAAAAAGTATGAAAACAAAAGGAGAATATCAATTGACAGACGCTCTTAAGCTTATGATAACTAAAGGAAAAATTAAGATTAAAAAATTTCCTGTTAAAAAGTGGTATGATTGTGGAAGTATTCCCGGACTTCTTCAAACAAATATGGAAATTTTAAAGGATTATCCTAGTTGGTTTGAGAATGAAGAAAGAATAGAAAATTTTTCATATATTAGTCCCTCCTCTTTGGTAAAAGATTCAATTATAGGTCCTTTTGTGACTTTAGGAGAAAATTCAGTAATAGAAAGATCAACAGTTAAAAATTCTATTATTGGGAATAGAGTTAGAATCTCAAATTCAGATATTTTTGATTCAATAATAGGTGATGATACCGTTATTGTAAATATAAAAGGTAAAATTATAAGTAGTTCAAATTCTATAATTGCAGGAAAGGAGTGAGGAAGTGAAAAAGATAATAACAAGTGAATCTGTTACAGAAGGACATCCTGATAAGATCTGTGATCAGATCTCAGATGCTGTTTTAGATGAGGTTTATAAGAATGATCCCACACCTGAAAGAGCACGCACTGCGATTGAAACATTAACATCAAGAGGAGTTGTTATAGTTGCAGGTGAAATGACAACATCAATTTATGTTGATGTTCCTGAGCTTGTTAGAAATATTCTTAAAGAGATTGGATATACCAAGACAGATTATCATTTTACTTACGAGACTTGTGGGATTCTTACAATGATTCAGGAACAATCTTCTGATATTGCATTAGGAGTAGATAGAGGAGGGGCTGGGGATCAGGGAATGATGTTTGGATACGCCACAAAAGAAACAAAAGAATTGATGCCCCTTCCAATTATGTTAGCGCACAAATTGGTTATGAAGCTTGCAGAAAAGAGAAAATCCGAAGAAAATCATTTTTTAAGACCGGATGGGAAATCTCAAGTTTCTGTAGAATATGAGGATGGGATTCCAAGAAGGGTGGATACAGTTTTAATTTCTTCCCAGTGTGATCCACAGATAGAGATTTCTCAGCTTAAGGAATATTTGATAGAAGAAGTGATAAAACCAACTATACCAGAAGAATTTCTGGATGATAAAACTAAGTATCTTGTTAACCCTACAGGTAGATTTGTTATAGGTGGTCCTCAAGCTGACACAGGGGTAACTGGTAGGAAAATTATGGTAGACACTTATGGAGGTATTGGAAGACACGGAGGAGGTTGTTTTTCCGGTAAGGATCCAACAAAGGTAGATCGTTCTGGAGCTTATATGGCAAGGTATGTTGCTAAGAATATTGTTGCTGCTTCTCTTGCAGAGAAAGTAGAGATACAAATAGCTTATGCGATTGGATTAGAGGACCCAGTCTCAATATACATTGATTCCTTTGGAACAGGAGTGGTTCCTGATGAAAAACTTTTAGAGGCAGTGAAGAAAGTTTTTGATTTTCGTCCTCGCAAAATAATAGAACAACTAAATCTACTTCGCCCTCAATATCTTGCAACAGCTTGTTATGGACATTTTGGAAGAGAAAATATGGGATTTAAATGGGAAGAAACGGACAAGGCAGAAGATTTATTAGAAGAGGTAAATAGATGAATTACGAAATAGCGAATGAATCACTCTCTAAGGAAGGGATTGAAAGAATTGAATGGGCTTGGAATTTTATGCCTGTTTTAAGGAATATTAAGGAGAATTTTGAGAAAGAAAAGCCTCTTAAGGGAATTTCAATCGCAGCTTGCCTTCATGTTACAACAGAGACAGCTAATCTAATGAGGACACTAAAAGCAGGAGGAGCAGAAATTGCATTGTGTGCTTCTAATCCTCTTTCTACCCAAGATGACGTTGCAGCTGCCCTTGTTAAAGAGTTTGGTATTTCTGTCTTTGCAAAACATGGTGCTGGTAAGGAGACTTATTATTCTCATATAGAAAAAACCTTAAAAAGTGGACATGATATTACAATGGATGATGGTGCAGACCTTGTTTCAACGCTTCATAGAGAGTATAAATCAGAATTGAAAAATGTTATTGGAGGAACGGAAGAAACTACAACAGGAGTGATTAGACTTAGGGCTATGGCAAATGAGGGAGTTCTTGGTTATCCAATTATAGCTGTAAACGATTCTAAAACCAAATATTTGTTTGATAATCGTTATGGAACAGGACAATCTACAATTGATGGGATATTGAGAGCCACAAACTATCTTATTGCCGGTAGCACTTTTGTTGTATTTGGTTTTGGTTGGTGCGGAAAAGGTCTTGCAAAAAGAGCAAGTGGTATGGGTGCAAAGGTCGTTGTGGTGGAGACCGATCCAATAAAAGCTCTTGAGGCTCTTTTAGAAGGTTATCTTGTTATGCCAAAAAGAAAAGCTGCAGAAATAGGGGATATTTTTGTAACTGTTACGGGAGATAAATGGGTTATAACAAAAGAAGAAATAGAAAGAATGAAAGATAATGCAATAATTGGAAATTCGGGACATTTTGATGTTGAAATAAAGCTTGAGGATCTTGAGGAAATGTCTGTAGAAAAAAAGGAAGTTAGAGAAAATGTAACTCAATATAGACTGAGAAATGGAAAAAGGATAAACCTTCTTGGGAAGGGTAGGTTGATAAATCTTTCCTGTGCGGAAGGACATCCTGCAGTAGTAATGGATATGAGTTTTGCTAATCAGGCAAAAGCTGTTGTTTACTTAACTAGAGAGGGTCATAAGATGGAGAGGAGAATATATACTCTACCACCAGAGATTGATATAGAGATAGCAGAGCTTAAACTCAAAACAATGGGTATTGAAATAGATAGTTTGACAGAAGAGCAAAAAAAATATCTTTCCTCTTGGGGGGAGGGAACCTAAATTTAGATGAATGCGTGAACTTTCAATAAGTTTTGTATTACTTTTTCTCTTATTTGTCTGTCTTGATGTCTCTACGACATTTTATTCTTTTAGAATAAGAGAAGTCCTCTTTGAAGAAATTGATAATAGGATAATCTTAGCTGGAGAGAAATTAAAAAAAGAGATTAATAAAAGTGGAAGAATTACTCTTGATTTGAAAAAAGTTTATTCGACTATTAACGAATGTTCTCTTGATTGGATAGAGGTATTTGATTCTAATAAAAATTTAGTGTTGAATTCAGATTTTAAGGTTCGATTTATTCCGGAAATTTTCCCTGATACTGCAAATTTCTGGGGTGAGAGATACGGATTAATCCCTTTTGATGCAGGTTATTTACTCATTAAGACTTCAGATAAAGAGTTATCTCTCTTAAAAGGGATTTTTCGTTTTTCTTTTTTTCTAAAAGCTATGGTTTATTTTTCTTTTTTCGCTCTTGGGTTTTATATCTTCTGGGTTTTCTCTTATCCTTTTAAAAAAGTTAGAGAGCTAACGGGAGGGAAAAAACAGAGTATAGAAGAGGGGATGAGGATGATAAGGGAAATGATAAAAGATTATAGAGAAAAATTAAAGAGTGTGGAGGAGAGAGAGAAAGAAGTTAGGCAAAGGCTATTTCTCTTAAGATTGGGAGAGAATGTGTCTCAGGTTCTTCACGAGATAAGAAATGCTACAGGAACTATTCTTGGATTAGGTAAACTTGTAAATGATGAAAAAATAAAAGAAGGGATTCTTGAAGAGACAAAAAAATTAAATGATTTTTCTGCCCATTTGCTTTCTCTTGCTGGCCCTCTTAAACTTAAGAAAGAAAAAACCAACATAAAGGAGTTGATAAATGATGTAATTCATAGGTTAGATAACAAAATGAATGTAGAGATAAAGACCAAGATTCCAGAGAAATTGATCTTGAAATTGGATAGAGAATTAATAGAAAAAGCAATATACAACATACTTGACAATGCATTAGATGCTTGTAAGGAGAAAGGGGAAATTTATATCACAGTTGAAGAAAAGAAAAAGGGGATTAATATATTAATAAAAGATACAGGAATTGGTATGGATAGAAAAACGCTTTCTTCTATTTTTAATTTATTTTTTACAAAGAAAGATGGTGGTGTTGGAGTAGGAATGGCTGTAACAAAAAGGATTGTAGAGTCTCACGGGGGAGATATAAAAGTGAAGAGTAAAAAGGGTAAAGGTAGTAGTTTTCTCTTAACCCTCCCTTTTGAAGAATAATGAGTAGAATTTTGCTTGTTGAAGACAATCGGAACTTTAGAGAGATGTTAGAGCTTCACTTTAGGAAAGCGGGCTTAGATTTTTATTCCTGTTCTTCTGGAGAGGAAGCTTTTTCTGTTTTTAATCGAGACGTTTTTACAATAGGAGTTTTTGATTTTAAACTTCCGGGAATGGATGGGCTTCTTTTATTAGAGAAGGTCCTTGAGATTGCTCCAGAATTTCCAGTTTTTATTATAACTGCTTATGGAGACATTGAATCTGCTGTAAAAGCGATTAGAAAAGGGGCTTCTGATTTTATCTCCAAACCATTTGACCCTGAGGTTCTAATTGAAAAGATCCAGAAGGAGATTAAAAAGAGAGTTTCCCCAATCTCAAGGAAGATAATAGGAAATTCACCTCTTCTAAAGGATGCGATAACTCTTGCGAAGAAAGTTGCAGAAACAGATTTTACGGCTCTCCTTTTAGGGCCGAGTGGTTCTGGGAAAGAGCTTTTTGCAAGATCAATTCATGATTGGAGTGCAAGGAAAAATGGGCCTTTTGTGGTTCTTAATTCCGCTGCTATTCCCGAAAGCCTTCTTGAGAGTGAATTATTTGGTATTGAAAAGGGGACCGCTACAGGTGTTTCTAAAAGGATAGGAAAGATCTCTCAAGCCGATGGAGGAACTCTTTTTTTAGATGAAATTGGAGATATGCCTCTTTTGCTCCAGTCCAAAATTTTAAGGGTTATTGAAGATAAGGAGTTTGAAAGAGTAGGAGGAAGAGAAAAAATAAAGGCAGATGTGAGGATAATTTGTGCTACTAATAAGGATTTAGAAGCTTTAGTAGAAAGAAAAGCATTTAGAGAAGACTTATATTATAGAATTAGTGTATTTCCAATACATATTCCCTCACTAAAGGAAAGACTCGAAGATATTGAACCTCTTGCCAAGTATTTTATTGAAATATATAGTCAAAAATCCAAAGAAGTTAAAGGAATAAGTGATAAGGCACTCCTTAAACTTAAAAATTATGAATGGAAAGGAAATGTGAGGGAGCTTGAAAATGTGATAAAGAGAGCTTTGATTTTATGCGAAGGAGATGTGATTGAAGAAAGGGACATAATCTTTTATTCAAAGAGAAAAGAGGATAAAAGAATAGAGAGTTTAAGTCTTAAGGAGATGGGAGAAAAAGCAAAAAGAGAAGCAGAGATTCGGATTATAAAAGAAGCTTTAAGGCAAACAGATGGAAATAAGGCAGAAGCAGCTAGGCTTCTAAATGTTTCTTATAAAACTTTATTTAACAAAATTAATGAGTATAAGCTTGAAGAATAAAGGGGTAGAAGTTCTTGGAAGAGATTGAGGTAAAGTTTTTAGAAATTGATGTAAAAGAAATAGAGAGAAGACTGATTGAGATTGGGGCTAAAAAAGTTTTTGAAGGAGAATTAAATTCCATATATTTTGATTTTGTAGATAGGCTCTTAGAGAAGGAGGGGAAGATTTTAAGACTTCGTAAGAAAGGAGAAAAAACCTACTTAACTTATAAAAAAGTTATAGATACTAAGAAAGCAAAGGTTATGGAAGAGTTTGAGTTAGAGGTTAGCGATTTTATTTTAATATCCAAAATCTTCGAAGGTATAGGTTTGGTTCCACTTTATGAATTTAGGAGTTATAGGACTTCTTATCAGTTAAATGAAATAAAATTTGAAATTGATCAATATCATGAAATTCCTCCATTTCTTGAAGTGGAGGTCCCTGATCTTAGGGAACTAAATAAAGTTGTTTTAAAGCTTGGGCTTTCTCATAAAGAGCCAAAACCTTTTTCTATAAAAGAGGTTCTTAAACATTATAGAAAGATTTAACTTCTTTATTTAAGTAGGTTTTTTAAGTTTAAAATTTTAAGCGAAAAAAATCCGCCGATTATAACAAAGAGATGATAGGTAAAGAATCTCCAGAAGATTGTAAATATACCTATTAGATAACGAGGAACTGAGGAATAGAACAGAACTGTAAATCCTCCCTCGATTATCCCTTCTGCTCCAGGAGTTGGGAAAAAGAAGGCTGCAAAAAGGAGAAAGACTTGGCGGAAGATTGTATCTAAGTATGAGGCTTTAATATAAAGAGCTTTAAGTAAGACATAAGCTATCGAATAATTCGGAATATAAACAATTATTGTTAAAAATAGAATCAATAAAGCATAAAGTTTTCTCCTTTTTATGAAAAAAAATAATTTATTTCTAATGTCTTCTATCTCTCTTATAAAATAAAAAATTGTTGTGGTGGCTTTTGTTCTTTTACCTTTTCTATAAGTTATTGAATAAAAAGCTCTTTTTATAAATTTAGGTAAAGAAAGGATTAAGAATAACATCCCAAAAAGGAAGATATAAGCAAATATAGAATAGTTGGATAGGATCTGCATTGACTTTCCTTGATATTCTGTTTTGAAAAAGGGAAGGATGAAAGGCAGGAAGATTAGCATTCCCATAAGATAAAAAAGAGCTCTAAGTAGAAGGAGGAGCAAGCCGGTTCCTACTTTTAGACCAGCTTTATTTAGGATGTAAACCTGTATGGGTGAACCTCCAGCTTGAAAAGGAGTCACTGCGGAAAGAAAGGCTCCACAGAATATGACTTGAACGCAACTGTTGAATGGAACCCATTTGCCAGATAGCGCGTGTGCAATGAATTTTATTCTAAGAGACTCAAAAATTACATACAAAGATATTAACCCAAAAACTAAAAGGATATAAAAACCATTAATTTCTTTAAAGAGAGACCAGGTTTTCTTTGTTGCGGTAAAAAGTAAAAGTAAAGTGTAGGTTAAAATTGAAATGGCGAGAAATATTTTTAATCCTTTAGTGATTGAAGAGCTATTTATTTTGCTTTTATTTAAGTAAGATTGTTGGATCTTTTTCAAGAGCGTTTCCTATAACAATTAGGTCTGCACCTGCTTTATGTTTTTTCTCTATTTCTTCTCTACTTTTGATTCCACCTCCTACCACAAGAGGAATCTTAATATTAGCCTTAACTTCCCTTATTAGGTTTTCTTCTGCGGTTCTTCTTGCTCCACTTCCACATTCAAGATAAACTAATTTCATCCCAAGAAGTTCAGCTGCATAAGCGGTATCTACAATTTTTTCTATATTCTCTTGAGGAATTGGTTTTGTCCCGGATATAAGTTCAACACTTGTTTTCTTCCCTCCATCGATTAAAATGTAGCCTGTTGGTATAACTTCTATTTTCATCCTTTTTAAAATAGAGGCAGCTTTTACCTGTTCTTCAATTAAGTATCTTGGATTTCTTCCGCTTAAAAGAGAAAGAAATAAAATAGCATCAGCTGAAGAAGAGATTTGTTCTGCAGACCCGGGAAAAATAATAACAGGTATTGAAGCTAAAGACTTAACCTTAGTGGTCAATTTCTCAAAGTTACTGTTCCAGCTGGTGCTTCCACCCACCAAGATAAAATCAATAGAGCTTTTTTCTATAAGTTTTATTTTATCTTCAAGTTTTTCAAGCTTCTCACTATCAGGATCAAGAAGGGCGGCTATAATAACTTCTTTTTTTTTCTTTTTATAGAGAATTTTTTCATAAATTTTCATTTAATTTCCTTTTTAAGAATTTCTTTAAATTTATTTAACATTTCAGGGATTTTTTGAGCGTTTTTTCCTCCTCCTTCTGCGCGTTCTCTATTTCCGCCACCACTTCCTTCCGCAATTTTGCAGACCTCTTTTAAGAGTTCAGCAGCATTAAGTTTGTCTTTTAAATCTTCTCCAACAAATAATATGGCGAAAAATGAAGAATCAATTTTGCTTGTGAGTAACCCTATTCCATTAGGCATACTTTTTCTTAATTTTTCCCCTAGTTTTCTTAAAAATTCTCTATTCCCTTCAACTTGAGTGGCTATTAACTTATAATTTCCAAGATCACTGATAATTTTTAATAGCTCTTTGAACTTTAATTCAATAGCTTCTTCGTCCCTTCTTTCTATTTCTTTTCTCTGCTCCTTAATTGTAGCCATTATTTTTTCAATTCTTTTGGGGAGATTTTTTCTTTCCACATCAAGAAGAAATTCTATCTCTTCAACTATTTCTTCGGTTTCTTTTATCCATTTATAGGTGGATAAACCAGTTATTCCTTCTATTCTTCTTATTCCTGAAGCTACGCTTCCTTCGGAAATAATCTTAAATAAACCTGCTTCTATTGTGTTGTGGAGATGGGTCCCACCACATAGTTCTTTTGAGAAGTCACCGATAGAGACCATTCTTACAGTCTCTCCATATTCTTCAGTAAATAGAGCAATAGCTCCTCTATTAATCGCTTCCTTTAAGGGTAAAATTTCTGTTTTTACTTCCATTTCTTTGAATATTATTTTATTAACTTCTTCTTCTATTAATTTTATTTCTTCTTTTCTTAAGGGTTCAGGATGAGTGAAGTCAAAACGGAATCGATCTGGGCCTACGTATGAACCTTCCTGATGCACCCAATCACCAAGGACCTTCTTTAGAACTTTGTGAAGAATATGAGTCGTAGTATGGTTCCTTCTTATTGCATTTCGTCTTTCTACATCAATTATTGCTTTTACTTGTGAAATATTGAAAGAGCCTTCAAGTTTTCCCAAATGAATATTACCTAAGTTTGAAGGAATAGTATTTTCAACGGTTAGTTTCCATCCTAATCCTTCTATTATTCCTGTATCTCCAACCTGTCCTCCTGATTCCCCATAAAAAGGAGTCTCTTTTAAAATTAATTCAAAGTTTTTTTCTCCTTTTCTAAAAGCTAAAATTTCGGTTGAAATTTCTTCTTTTTCGTATCCTACGAAGATAGAACTTCCTTCATTTACTATTTCCCATTCTGCTTTTTCTTCTGCTAAAAAGATGTGTTTCTCACGAGCTCTCTCCCTTTGTTTCTCCATTTCTTTATGGAAGCCTTCTTCATCTATTGTGAGATTTTCCTCTTCTGCAATTTCTTTGGTTAAATCTGGAGGAAAACCATAGGTGTCGTATAATCTAAAGACATCTTTCCCATCGATTTTTCCAAGCCTCTTTTCTTTTGCATCATTAATAAGCTGAGTTAATATTGAAATTCCAGAAGAAAGTGTGTTTATGAAATTCTCTTCTTCCCGTTTTATAATTAGGGTTACTTGGTCTATCTTTTCTTTAAGATAAGGATATCTATTTTTCATTATATAGGTAACGGTTGGGACAAGTTTATTCAGAATAGGCTCTTCTACATTTATTTTTCTTAATCCTGTTAATGCTCTACGAACTAACCTTCTTAAAACATATCCTCTGCCTGTATTCCCAGGATATACTCCTTCACTTATTGCAAAGACAAGAGCTCTTGAATGATCAGCAACTATATGGAAGACTTCTTTCGCTTCTTTATATTTTACATTTGTGAGTTCTTCTATTTTTTCTATTATTGGAAAAAACAAATCTGTTTCAAATATAGAGGGTTTGCCTTGCATTACCATAGCAAGCCTTTCTAAACCCATCCCTGTATCTACACCTCTATTTTTTAGTGGGTGCCTTCCATCTTCTCTCTCATCGTATTGAGGAAAAACATGATTCCAGAGTTCAATATATCTATGACATTCTCCATCAAATTTGCAATCTCCAAATTCTTCTCCCATATCGTAGAAAATTTCTGTGTCTGGTCCACAGGGACCTTTTCCTCCCGCAGGGCCCCAGAAGTTGTCATCCCTTTTTATTATTTTATTTTCTGGAACTTTAATTTTCTCTTTCCATATTTCATAAGCCTCACTATCTTCAGTATGAACAGAGACATAGAGTCTTTCCTCTGGAATTTTTAAGACTTTTGTTAGAAATTCCCATCCCCAAGAGATGGTCTCTTCTTTAAAGTAATCTCCAAAGGAGAAATTTCCTAACATCTCAAAAAAAGTATCATGGAAGAATGTTTTACCAACTTCGGTTAAGTCTGATAAGCGAAGACATTTTTGGACAGAGGCGGCTCTTTTAAACTCAAGAGGAACTTCTCCTGACCATAAAGGTTTAAATTGAACCATTCCCGCTGAGGTGAAGAGAAGGGTTTTGTCATTAGGCACAAGAGGAGATGATTCAACTATTCTATGCCCCCTTTCTTCAAAAAACTTAAGAAATTCTTTAACTAATTTATTAGAATCCCACATATTCTCAAAATAATATTCTCTCTTTTATTGTCAAGCTTAAAGAAAAAATTTGACTATTTGAAGAAAAATGTTATAATAAGAATAATCAAAAGGAGGCTTTTATGAAAAAGGTTGTTTTAAGCTTGATTGGGATTTTATTAGTTATTGGATGCGGAGAGAATGAAGGATGGGTTAGAATATGGTTAATAGATTCTCCACCTCCTCAAGATGTAGAAGCAATATATTTAAGAATTTTTGGAGTTGGTGTTAGAAATTTGGGAGGTGATGCAATAACGGTTGATGCTAATATTAACGAATATGACATTGTAATGGGAACTCTTGGAGGGATGGGTATAGTAATTGCTGTGGATAAGATTAAACCGGGGAACTATACTTCCATTCTTATTGCTCTTACGGAGATTCATCTTGTAAGGAGAAATGGGGAATTGGATACTTTAATTCTCTCAGAAGGAAGTCCATTGAAATATGAGATACCTCAGGATTTCACCATATACAAGGATAAAATTACCCAAATTTTTATTGATTTTGATGCCTCAAAATCAATAAATTGGGAAACTCAACCATATACATTAACACCAATTTTTAGGGCTTTTGAAGGCTCTACTTTAGGAGCTATTAGGGGAAAAGTTACAGATTCTACGGGAGCGCCTATAAAATTTGCTGTTTGTAAAGCGGTAAATTCTACAGACACTTTTACTACTTTATCTACTCCAGATTCAGGTAAATATTATCTTATCGCTAAAAAAGGAACATATAATATTACGAGCTATCTTGAAGGTTATACCTCTGATACTTCTTATAGTGTGGAAATTGGAGACTCTACTCTTAAGGGATATAACTTTGTTCTAAGGAAAGAGTATTGATGTTATTTATGCTTATACTCATGCATAAGTAACCATCTTTTTCTAAAGCTTCCTCCAGTATAACTTCCTAATTCTCCCGAGTTTCTAATTACACGATGACAGGGGATAATTATACTTAAATGGTTAAGTTTGAGAGCAGTCCCCACACTACGAGAACCCATAGGATTTCCAATTCTTCTTGCTAATTCTATGTAAGAGCAAGTCTCTCCATAAGGAATTTTTAGGGTTTCTTCCCAAACTCTTTTTTGATAAGGTGTGCCATTTAAGATTAAAGGAGCTAAAAAAAATTTTCTCCTTCCCTCAAAATATTCTTTTAATTGAGAATCAATAGGAGAAGTCTTAAACTTGATCTTATATCCACTATTTGTTAAACACGAAATTCTCTTTTCAGAGTCTTTTTTTATAAAACTAACTTCAAAAATTCCTTCCTTTTCCCAAAAGATTAAAATTTCCCCTATTGGGGATTGAAATAAACTACAAAAAAAATCATTTATAGGTTTATTTTCCACCAAAAAGAGTTTTTCTCTGTTCCAAAAGAGAGCCTATGCTTCTGATTTCAAGCATATTTGTTGTTCCTGGAATTGCAACAGGTTCTCCCGCTGTTAAAATGACAATGTCATCTTTATCAACTAACTTTTTTTTGTAAAGAAAATCAGCAGAGGAACAGATCATTTCATCCACGTGGTTATGGAATTCTCCTAAGAAAGGTGTAACGCCCCAAATTAGATTCAATTGTCTCATAATCTCTTCTTTATCTGTAAATGCAAGAATATCAGTATCTGGTCTAAATTTCGCAATTTTCCTTGCAGTATATCCTGAAGAAGTATGAGCAATAATATATTTGGCTTTAAGGTCTTTGGATGCTTGCCATACACTTTTTGCAATGATATCAGCTATTTCACATTTTTTAGACTTTAAAGCCTCTGGGATTCTTCCTCGTAAGTAATTTTCCATTTTTTCTACAGTTTCTGCCATAAATTGGACAGCTTTTATTGGATATTTTCCAATAGCAGTTTCTTCCGAAAGCATTACTGCATCAGCTCCATCTTCAACAGCATTTGCTACGTCTGAAACTTCTGCCCTTGTTGCTCTTGGACTTTCTGTCATAGAAGCTAACATCTGTGTTGCCACAATTACAGGTTTTTCCTCTTCTAAACATTTTCTTATTATTGTTTTCTGAAGGAGAGGAACATCTGATGGAGGAACTTCTACTCCAAGGTCTCCTCTTGCTATCATAATTGCATCTGAGACTTTTAAGATCTCATCGAAATTTTCTATTGCCTTTATGTGTTCTATTTTTGCAATAACTTGCATAATGGAGTTTTTATTTTCCAAAATCTTTTTTATTTTCCTTATATCGTCTGCACTTTTAACAAAAGAGACTGCTACGAAATCAAATCCTATCTCTGCGCCAAATTCAATGTTTTCAAGGTCTTTTGGTGTTGGAGCAGAAAGCCCTATGTCTTTACCGGGAACATTAACAGATTTTTTTGAGGAGATTCTTCCCCCATAAATGACTCTGCATTTTACAGACTCTTTAACTTCCTCTACTTTAAGTTCTATTTTCCCATCAGCTATTAGAATCGTATCACCTTTTTCTAATTGGTTTAAAAGGGATGGGTAATCTACAGAAAGTCTATTTTCATCTCCTAAGATTTCTTCTTTAACAATTTCTACTATTTTACCACTCTGTAACTCTGTGTTTTCCTTTACTTTTCCGAGTCTAACTTCCGGTCCTTGAGTGTCCATCATTATTCCTATAGAAGGGGCAACTTTTCTTAAATTTCGGAAGGTTATTTCTGCCTCTTCTTGGGTCTTATGGGAGAAATTTAGTCTTGCTATATTAAGACCGCTCTTTACCATTTCTTTTATTATCTCTTTATCTTCTGAAGCAGGCCCAATTGTGGCAATTATCTTGGTTTTTCTCATTTTTTTCTCCTTAAAGATAAAAATTTAAAATCTTTCGTTTTTAATTAGTTCTCTTAATCTTTGTCCTTTTCTAATCTTTTTTAATTTTTTACCATTATACAAATACTCGGGGGGAAAAGGCCTACCATTATAATTTGAAGCCATTGTTCTTGTATAAGCTCCACAATTGTAAATTATAAGTAGATCTCCCTCTTTAAGTTTAGGTAGAGAATAAGTTCCAAATTCATCAGAATTTTCACAAATAGGTCCCACAACTCTGGAGAGGTATCTCTTCCCCTCTTTTTTGAAAAGAGGTTCTATGTGATGATAGGCATCATAGATGGCAGGTCTTGGATTATCATTCATTCCAGAATCTACCACGTAAAGGGGTTTGCCTTCTCTTTCTTTTACGTCTATTATACTTGTAATAATAAATCCAGCCTCTGCAACAAAAAATCTTCCTAACTCAAGAAATATTTTGATTCCATACTTTTTCGAGAATTCTTTATATTTCTCTGTTAATGAAATAGGAGAAAAAGTTTTTTCTCCTTCTTTATATGGAACTCCAAAACCACCACCAAGATTTACATATTTTATTGCTAATCCTTCTTTATTTAGAATTTTTATAGAGTTTTCAATCTTTTTAAGACTCTTTAGGTAAGGTTCAGGGGTAAGAATCTGAGAGCCTATGTGACAATGTAACCCAAGAAGCTCAATATGTTCAAAATCTTTTACAACTTCAACAATTTTGTTAATATCTTTTATTGGAATCCCAAATTTACTCCAAGAGGATCCAGTGGAAAGATGGGAGTGAGTTTTTGGAAATATTCCAGGATTGATTCTTGCAAAAACAAAGAGTTTTTGTTTTGTCTTTTTGGCACATTTTTCAAGAAGTTTAGCTTGCCCAATAGACTCAAAGTTGAAAAATCTGATACCTTTCCTAATAGCGAAAAGTATTTCTTCTTCTTTTCTTGCAAGGCTGTCATAGAGGATCTTATATGAAGGGATTCCTGCTTTTAAAGCTATAAAAATTTCTCCTGGAGAAACAACTTCTGCTCCTATATTATGTTTATTGAGAAATCTTAAAATTGCAATGGAAGAGTTTGCTTTCACCGCAAAGAAAAGTTCAACACTTCCAGAGAAACTTTCTCTTAAAGTTTTAATTTTTTCATAAATTACTCTGGTATCATAAATATAAAAAGGTGTGTTAATTCTCTTCAACGCGTTTGAAATTTCCTCAAACATAACTTCTTAATAATAAGCTTAATCTAATTATTGTCAACTGGTATGGTTTTACTTCTTAAAATAACTTAAGGGGGCTTGCATTATAGAAAGTTTTGTTTAAATTATAATCTAAAGAGTGGTAAGTTTGTTTATAGAAATGGCTGGTTCAACAATTGGTTTGGCAACAGGGGGCTTTAACAGCCATTTTTTAAGAATTTTAATAGCGATATGAGAAGACTTGAAGAAAAGTTAAGAGAGAAGGTAGAGGTAGTTTTAAAAAGTATGAAGGAAAACTATATGTTGAGGGGTTTAGAGATTGAGGAGAATAAGCCAAAAATAATTAGAATTTTTGTTGATAAGCCAGGAGGAGTCACAATTCAGGACTGTGCTAAGATATCGGAGAGGATTTCTATTCATTTTAGACTTTCTCCTGAGCTTGAAAATGAGGATTATAGGCTTGAAGTTTCTTCTCCTGGGATTGAGGAGGAGGAGGGAAAATGATAAATAAAGGTATTGTTGCAATGCTATCAGAGTTAGCAGCAGAAAGAGATTTAGAAAAAGACTTTGTCCTTGAAACTTTGAAGGAAAGTCTAATTACTGCTGCAAGAAAAAAATATGGAAGAGCCGAAAATCTTGAATGTGAAATCTCAGAAGCTTCTGGAAGCATAAGACTTTATCTTAAGAAGGTGGTAAAAGAAAATGTTACAGATCCTTTAACAGAGATTTCTCTCGCTGAAGCTCGAAAGGTTAAGCCCACAATAGAAGTGGGAGCAATTTTTAAACAAGAAATTCCCGTTGATGAATTTGGAAGAAACGCAATAAACATTGTAAAAAATACTTTAATTCAAAAGATTAAAACGAATGAAAAGGAAATGCTTTACGAGAAATATAAGAATAGGGCAGGAGAACTAGTCTCCGGAACTGTTTCCAGGGTTTATCCAACTGGAGCTTATATTAAGATTGGTGATATTGAAGCTTTTTTGCCAAAAGAAGAGCAAATTCCCAATGAGAGATTGAAAAGAGGAGCTCAAATAAAAGCTCTTATTAAAAAGATCACTCAGACTCCAGATGAAGGAGACGAAGAGAGAATTAGAATAAAAGGTCCTATAATATATTTATCCAGAATACAGCCAGAGTTTATAGCTAGATTGCTTGAATTTGAAATTCCTGAAATTCTACATTCAAAAGTGGAAATCAAAGATATAGCGAGAAAGCCAGGAGTGAGAGCTAAAGTCTCTGTTTACTCGGAAAATGAAAAAGTTGATGCTGTTGGTTCTTGTGTAGGACACAAAGGAAGTAGGATAAGGTCAATAGTAAAGGAGCTTGCCGGAGAAAAGGTAGATGTCGTTCATTGGAAGAAGGATAAGGCAAAATATGCCGAGAAAGCTCTCTCTCCAGTGAAAGTTATTGAAGCAAAGAAAATAGGTAAAAACAAAGTTCTATGCGTGGTTCCAGATGAAGAATTGACAGGAGCTATTGGGAAGTTGGGAGAGAATGTGGCTTTAGCCTCGGAACTTATTCATGCCAAGATTGATATAAAAGGAGTAAGCGAATATAGAAGAGAAAAGGAGAAAGAGGAAAAGGGTAAAATAACGGTTGATGAATTAGATATAAGTGACCATCTAAAGGATATTCTTAAAAAAGAGGGACTTAACACAGCTTATGATATTTTATCAAAGAGTGATGAGGAACTATCAAACATTAAAGGGATTGGAAAGAAAAAATTAGAAACTATTCATAAAGCCTTACACAGTATTCTCAATAAGGAATGATGGAATGATAAAAAAGAAAGAACAGAAGATGAGGGTTCACAGTCTAGCAAAAGACTTAGGGCTCTCTAATAAAGAACTTCTCGATTTATTGGAAAAAGAGGGTATTAAGGTAAAGTCTGCGCTTTCTTCAATTACAGAGGGAGAGGCTAAGAAAATAAAAGACAAACTTAAAAAGAAAAAAAAGGAGAAAACGGAGAAAGGGAAGAAGGATAAAGAGAAAGAGAAAATAGAAGAAGAACCTTTAGAGAAGAAAGAAAAAGCGATAACAAAAGAAGAGAAAATAATAAAGGTTAAAGAGGTAAATCCCATTAGAGAATTATCTAAAATGATGAATCTCTCTCCATCTGATATAATAACTGCCTGTTTAAAACTTGGACTTCAAGTGAACATAAACCAAAATTTGGATTTTGATACAACTTCTCTTATAGCAGAGGAATTTGGATATAAAGCGGAGCTATCCCAGCTTCAAAAGGTTGATATTGCGAAGAAAGAAGAGAAAGTTTACAATATTCAAAGGCGCCCTCCTGTTGTGACTGTTATGGGCCATGTGGACCATGGGAAGACTACATTACTTGACTATATTAGAAAGACTCAGGTAGCCAAGCTTGAAATTGGTGGTATAACTCAGAAAATAGGTGCATATAATGTAACTTATAATAATCATAGAATAACATTTATTGACACTCCTGGTCATGAGGCTTTTACTTCAATGAGAGCTAGAGGGGCTAATGTTACAGATATAGTTGTTCTGGTTGTTGCGGCAAATGAAGGAGTGAAAGCTCAAACCATAGAGGCAATAAATCATGCAAAAGCTGCTAATGTTCCGATCATTGTTGCTTTAAACAAGATAGATCTTCCCACAGCAAATCCGAATAAAGTCTTAGCTGAGCTTGCGGAGCATAAAGTAGTAGCTCATGAATATGGAGGAGAAGTCCTTGCAGTAAAAATCTCGGCTCTAAAAGGAGAAGGAATAGATGAATTATTAGAAGCGATTATTCTTCAGGCTGAGGATTTAAATCTTAAAGCCCCTGTTGATTGTCCTGGAAGAGGTGTAATTTTAGAAACACAGATTATGAGAGGGATTGGGAACGTAGCTACAGTGATTGTTAAGGAAGGTCAAATAAAAATTGGAGACTATTTCGTGGCAGGAGAAACTTCAGGGAGAGTTCGGTTAATCTTAGATGAGAATAATAGAAAATTGAAGGTCGCAGATGTTTCTTCTGCAGTTCTAATTTCGCAGTTTGATTCTTTGCCAAAGACTGGGGATATTTTTGAAGTTGTAAAAGATCAAAAAACTGCAAGAGAGCTCATCGAGAATAGAAAGTTTTCTGAAGAGGTGCGAAAAGAAAAAGTAAAAGTGAGTCTTTCAGACTTATATCAAAAAATGAAGGAGGATAAAAAACAAGTTCTGAAATTAGTTGTAAAGGGAGAAGATGCTGGTTCTGTAGATGCTCTTGTAAAGCTTCTTGAGAGTCTACCAAAAGATAAAATTCAAATTAAAATAATACATTCAGGTATTGGTCCTATTACTGAGAGTGATGTAGATCTTGCAAGTGTATCTGAAGCTATAATAATTGGTTTTAAAGTAAAGCCATATCCGAATGTGGATGAAGAGGCAAGAAAAAAATTTGTTGAGATAAAGACTTATGATGTAATTTTTGATATTGCTCAAGATATTAGAAAAGCTATGCTTGGTCTGCTTGAACCTGAGATTGAAGAGGTAAAATGTGGAGAAGCGGAGATTA
>JBDRZZ010000020.1 GCA_039804165.1 candidate division WOR-3 bacterium | reverse complement strand
TATGTTTTTCATATCCCAGTGTGGGGACAACAACACGGAATTCCATTTTTCCCATGTCAAGCCGTGATCTTTGGAACGTAAAATAAGAACACCGCAGTAATTACCGAAATAGTATCCCGAATCAACTAAACACGCCACATATATATCTCCTGTTGTGTAATTGTAATCCGCAGCAAAAGCAACATAAGGACCAAGAGAATCTTCAATTAAAACATCTGGGGAATCCCACCTTGAGTCACTCATAGGAGCTTGAGAAACTAAAAGTAAAGAAAGAAATAATAACATAAAACCTCCTTTTTTTCTTTTTCTTGTTAAATTTGGTGTTTCCTCTTGAAGGATTTAAGAGATCCTTGAATCTTTATACTTTTCAAAAGAACAAATTTAACAAGAAATTTAAATCTTCTTAAATTTCTAAAACTTATCTTCAAACCGGGTTAAAATTTATTTTATAAAACCCGATACTTTTATTTTTTTAACATCACCCCCTTTCGTTTGCTTATTAGGGTTTATTTTAAAATAATAGTTATTTTTTTTGTTTTGTCAATGTAATCTTTTCAAGAAGAATTTAGGGTAAAGCTTTATAAAAAGATCTTGACAAAAAATTTTGGAAAATTAAATATACAGAAAATAGGAGATAGATTATGATAGTAAATGATAGAATTTTTAGAGAATATGATATAAGAGGCATAGCAGATGAAGAATTGACAAGTGAATTTGCATATAATCTTGGGAAAGCGTTTGGGACATATCTAAAAAGAGTGGGACTTTTAAATATTGCTGTGGGAAGAGATGTAAGGAATAGCTCTCCGAGATTGTTTGAGAATCTTTCGGAAGGAATAATTGATACGGGATGCAATGTGATAAATATAGGAGTTGTTCCCACACCTCTTTTATATTTTTCTATTTTCCATTATAATTTGGATGGGGGGGTGATGATTACTGGGAGTCATAATCCAATTGAATATAATGGTTTTAAGATGATGAAGAGAAAAGATACCGTGTATGGTGAGGAGATTCAGAAAATAAAGAAAATAATTCAGGAAGAGGATTATGAAAAAGGGAAAGGAGATATTAGGGAAAAAGAGATTGTTAAAGATTATATAGATTATATTTCCTCTTTAATTTCCCCGGGACGAAAACTGAAGATAATATTGGATCCAGGTAATGGGACTGCGGGACCCATTGCAACCGAGTTATTTAAATCCTTGGGAGCGGATTTTGAGTGTATTAATTTTGAACCTGATGGGAATTTTCCAAATCATTTGCCAGATCCTACAGTTGTGAAATATACCGAGCAACTTAGAGAAAAAGTGTTAGAAGCTAAGGCAGATATGGGAATAGGGTATGATGGAGATGCTGATCGCGCGGGTATAATAGATGAAAATGGAAGACTTGTTTTTGGGGATCAGCTCTTAGGTGCGTTAGCTAAACCAATAATTTTGAAAAATCCAGGGGCAGAAGTGATTTTTGATGTTAAATGCAGTCAGGGTCTTGTTGAATGGATTGAGAAACTTGGTGGGAAACCTCTTATGTGGAAAACAGGGCACTCTCTACTGAAAGCAAAAATGAAAGAGGTAGGAGCTTTACTTGCAGGAGAAATGAGCGGACACATTTTTATCGCTGATGGTTATTATGGGTATGATGACGCTATATTTGTCTCTGCGAAATTTTATGAAATAGTTTCTCATTCCGATAAAAGGGTTTCAGAGTTGATTGATGAAATGCCTTATTATTTTAGTACCCCAGAGATAAGAACCGAGGTGGGAGAGGAAGCAAAATGGAGAATTGTTGAGGCAGCTAAGGAGGAGTTTAGGAAAAAATATAAGACTATAGATATTGACGGTGTTAGAATTCTCTTTGACGATGGTTGGGGTCTTGTGAGAGCTTCTAACACTCAACCGATTGTGGTGACTCGTTTTGAAGCTAAAACAAAAGAAAGGTTGGAAGAAATTCAAAGAATTGTAACAGACTTTATAAATGAAAAGAAAAGAAATCTTAGCTGAACTTATTCAGGTAGCTTGTAAAATAGGGATAAAGATTATAGAAGATAAGCTGCTCCAGAAAGGTGGATATTGTAGAGTTTTTAACAATAAATATGTGATAATGGATAAAAGAATCTCTGAAGAAGACAAGATGAGGATTTTGATTGAGGCGTTGAAGAGGAATGACCTTGATAATATTTATTTAACCCCAAAAATAAGAGAGTTGTGTGCTAAGGAGAAGTAAATTAGGTTTAGTTCTGGGTGGTGGAGCAGGAAGAGGTGTTGCACATCTTGGAGTTATAAAGTGCCTTGAAGAAGAAAATATAAGGCCAAATATTATATTTGGCACTTCTATTGGAGCGTTGATAGGTGGTGTTTACGCGACAGGATTAAACATTCAAGAATTACTTAATAAAGCTAAGGAATGTGTAAATTCTGAAGAGTTCAAAAGTTTAGGCTTTGAATTTTTTAAGGAGCATCCAGAAGGGTTGAGTTTCAAGAGATTAGCTTCTTATTTACGTGAAAGATTAGCTTTAGCAAGGATGGCTATTCAACCGTATATTCTCAAAAGAGAACCTCTTGAAAGAGTAATTGCTAAGATCTTGCCTGATATAAAAATTGAAGATTTAAAAATAAAGTTTGGATGCACAACACTTGATGTGGTTTCTGGGAGGGTTATTTACATTCATAAGGGTCCTCTTAGGGAAGCCGTATTAAAATCTATTTTAATTTCAGGAGTTTTCCCGCCCTGGGAAGAAAGAAATGAGATTCTGGTTGATGCAGGTCCAACTGCAAAAGTTCCAGTAGATGGATGCAGAGCTCTTGGAGCAGATAGGGTTATAGCTGTAAATTTAGGTTCAAAACTTACAAAATATGATAAGGTTGGGTCAGCCCTTTCCTTAATTTTCAGGGTGGATGAGATTGCTAAGTTCCATTACAATAAAATTCAAGCTGAAAAAGCTGATGTTTTAATTGAGCCGAAAGTTGAGTCTATTCACTGGGCAGATTTTACTAAGATTGATTTTGGAATAAGAGTTGGCTATCTGGCTACTAAAGAAAAATTACCAGAGATAAGAAGACTTGTGAAGCCCTCTTTTTATTCTTTTTTAAGAAGAAGTTTTCAGGTCGCTAGATAAAGTTTGATTTTAATAGATATTTTATAAATAAGGAAATAAGAATTGCAAATGTAAAGCTTAATAGAGTGCCAATAAGGATGTATTCTGCTTCTTTTCTTCTTGTGTGATCCTTTATTTCTCCAAATCTAAAGATTGTCTTTGCTGTTATAAGAAAAGCAATTGCCATTAAATTGTCTGTTAATATAAAAGTATAAATCAAAATCCTTTCTAAAATGCCAATCCAAAGCCCTGCTTTCTCAAGACCATTTCCTTCTTTTATCTTCTCTCTTAGAGGCTCAGTGATAATACCTATTAAAGGACCTATAGGCCAAATAAGAGAAATAAATCCAGAGATAATTAGTAGAGAACTTCTTGAGTTAAACAAAATTTGTAAAATGGTTAATAAAAGGGATAAATTTGTTTTTGAAAGAGAAAGCCAAATCGTGAATAGGAAGAGGAGAAAAATCGCCTGCGGTATTAGAAATTTTAGTAATTTACCTTTTATAAACCTAAAAAGTAAAGAAGTAAAAACCCAGATGAGAAAACCAAGAGGAATTAACCAAAATGTGTGATAATCTCCTTTGGAGAGATATAAAAGTATTCCATAAATGGCCGAGAAGATGTAAAGCCAAATTGAAGAAAATATTTCTTTTTCTACTTTTTTTCTTAATCCACAAAATTCAAAAGACAAATTAATAACTAAATGGGCTATTAAAAACCTTAAAAAAATGTTAATATTATACATAATAAGTCTATAAGTTTATAATTAAATTTATAATATTCATATATTATAATGCTTCCTTATTAAGTATTCAAACAATTCAAAAGCTTCTTTGAGTGCAAAATGTCCTCCAAGTTGTAAGCGTTGATGAATGGCTGGTTGGGAAATGCCCAATTTTTCTCCGATAGAGATTTGGTTTTCTCCGGAAATCCACAAGAGGATAGCTTCGGCTTGGAGGGGTGACCAATGGCTCGTGATTGCATCTATTGAAGAGGAGATAAAATTGAAGTATCTGTTTAGTTCTGGATTGTTGGATTTTATAAGGAATCTTCTATATTTAGAGATATTGTCAATTGCTTCTCCTGAGAGTCTAAAGGCTTCTCCATCGCTTTCTCTAATATTTGTTGGGTTGAAACTTTCAATTTTTCCAATTCCGATTCCTACCCTTAACTCTATTTTTTTATTTGTAATTTTTGCAATTAGATAGGCTTTTAAAAATACAACAATCTCTAAAGCTAAACTTGGATTTAGCACTAAAAGTTGGAATGAGTCTCCTCTAAAAATATCTGAAAAACCCCCAAAGCTTCCTTTTTTTAAAGAGAAAAGAGAGTTAATTCCTTCTCTTATTAAATTTAGAACTTCTTCTCTTCTCTCTCCAAGATTTCTTGATTTTACAATGTCTCCTGTAATTACAGCGTATATATTGTCTTTTTCCATTATAAAGATTATATCTGGAAAGCCAAAATAGTCAAGAATTTCTCTTTGAGGGAAGGCTTGACTATTTATGAAAACATTATATAAATTTTAGGCAATGGAAAGAGAAGTCTTGATCTTAGGTGGAGGGCCCGCTGGGATGGCAGCGGCTTTTGAGTTGAATAAAGCAGGAAAGTCTTTTGTTGTTGTGGAGAAGAACGAAGAAGTTGGTGGGCTTTCCAGAACTTTAGTGTTTGGAGAATTTAGAACGGATACTGGTCCACATAGGTTTTTCAGTCAGAACAAATATCTATATGATTTTATTGAAGATTTACTTGGAGAGAGTTGGATAAAAGTGGATAGGTTGACGAGATTTTATGTGAATGGTAAATTTTTTCTTTATCCTGTTGAGTTAAGAAATGCTCTTTTAAACGTTGGTTTTTATAAAGGATTTAAGATTGTTCGTGATTATCTTTTTGAAAGAACGAAAAAGGTTTTTTTAAGGAAAGAGCCAATATCCTTTGAGGAGCAAGTAATTTCAGATTTTGGAAGAACCTTAGCTGAACTTAATATGCTTAATTATACAGAGAAAATTTGGGGTCTGCCTTGTGCTAAGATTTCTCCTGATTGGGCTCGTCAGAGAATTAGAGGTCTTTCTTTAAAGGAAATGTTTAAGAAAGCTATTATTAAGTCAAAAGAAGGTCCAAAGACTCTTGTTGATCAGTTTTATTATCCGGCTTCTGGGACAGGTTTAATTTACCAAAAAATTAAAGAGAGGATTTTGGATGGAAGATATGGGATTGTTAAGTTAAATAGTAGACCTGTTAAAATAGGTGTTAAAAATAATAAAATAGAAGAAATTATTGTAAAGACAAATAAGGGAAACGAAATTTTTAGAGCCGATTATGTCCTTTCTTCTATTCCAATAACGGAATTCATTAACTTATTAGATACAGATGTCCCAAAAGATGTTTTGAAAGCGGCCCAAAATTTAAGATTTAGGTCACACGTTTCTCTTTTTATCACCCTTAATAAATCCTCTGTTTTCCCTGACCAATGGATATATTTTCCAGAAAAAGAAATTCCTTTTGGGAGAATAATGGAGCCAAAGAATTTTAGTAAGAAGATGTCACCCCCTGATAAGACTTCTCTTCTTCTAGAATTTTTCTGCTGGGAAAATGAAGAAGTGTGGGAGGCAACAAAGGAGAAGTTGTTTAATTTGAGCTTAGAATGGTTGGAAGATCTTGGTTTTGTTAAAGAAAAAGAGGTTTTGGGGCTTTTTGTTCATAAGGAAAGGTATGCATATCCAGTTTATGATTTGGGGTATAGAGAGAATTTGGATAAAGTCAAAAATTATCTGGGGCAAATTAAAAATTTGCAATTAATTGGGAGGGCTGGGAGTTTTAGATATAATAATCAAGATCATGCTCTGGAGATGGGAATTTTGGCTGCGAGAAATGTAATAGAAGGTAAGAAGTATAATATAGATGAAATTGGAACAGAGCAAGAATATTTTGAGAGAGGTTATGTGAAGTAAAAGGTCTTTTTGTTATTTTATTGTATAATAAACAAACCTTGACTATTCAAATGTTTACCATAAATTGATTAATAAGGAAAATCTATGAAGAGGAGCCTTTTTTTTAATTTAAGTTTAATAAAAAACCGAAAAGCTTTCCATAATTTTCTCTTGAGGGGTTCTAAAAATGAAAATTAAATTTAAAGAAAAAAGAATTTTGATGGATAAGGAAGAGATAAAGAAGACCATTGAAAGATTATCTTCTGAGATCATAAAAGATAATCCTGATATTAATTCTTTATTTATAATAGGGATTAGGAAAAGGGGTGATATTCTTGCTAAAAGACTAGCAGAAGTTCTAAAGAAAAAAACAAATTGGGAAATAGAGGTGGGAGCTATTGATATTACATTATACAGGGATGATTTAACAAAATATGGTCCAAAACCTATAATTGGTTCTACTTATTTTCCTTCCCCTATAGAGGGGAAAGAAGTTCTTCTTGTGGATGACGTAATTTTCACTGGGAGAACCATAAGGTCTGCTTTGGATGAGATCATGGATTATGGAAGACCTTTGAGAGTAAAGCTTGCCGTTATGGTAGATAGACCTGGGAGGGAACTTCCTATTAATCCTGATTACAAGGGAATCTCGATAGATCTAAAAGAAAAAGAAGAAGTTCAGGTTCTCCTGGAGGAAATTGATAATGAAGATGTTGTTAAGATAATAGAGGTTTCTTCTAATGGCTCTTTATAGAAAGGATTTGTTAGGAATTGAGGATCTTAAAAGAGAAGAAATTGAGGAGATTTTACAGACTTCAGAATATATGGAAGATATCTTAACAAGACCAATAAAGAAGGCTCCAACACTAAGAGGGTTTACAGTGGCTAATCTTTTCTTTGAACCAAGCACAAGAACTCTAAATTCTTTTGTTCTTGCTGAGAAGAGACTTTCTGCTGATTCTATAAATTTTTCTCTATTTTCTTCCTCTGTAGCTAAAGGGGAAACATTACTTGATACAGCAAGAACTATTCAGGCAATGGAAGTAGATATAATGATAATAAGGCATTCTACTCCTGGTGTTCCACATTTTTTGGCAGAGAAATTAAAGGCATCTGTGATAAATGCTGGGGATGGTTGTCATGAACATCCCACTCAAGCTCTTTTAGATCTTATGACAATAAAGAAAAGATTCCCTTCTTTTAAAGGTTTAAAAGTTGGGATTATTGGGGATATTAAGCATTCAAGGGTCGCTCGTTCACTTATCTTGGCACTTAATAAGATGGAAGCGAAAGTTACTGTTTGTGGGCCACCAACTCTTTTACCTCTCTGGTTGGAAGAGCTTGGGATTGATTACACTTACAAGATAGAGGAGGCTATTCAAGGGAAGAATATTTTGTATATTCTAAGGATCCAGAAAGAACGACAAGAAGATTGTCTTTTGCCTTCAGTTAGGGAATATGTTAAGAATTACTCTTTGACTTATGAAAGACTTAAAAAATTTGCCTCTCCAGATGTGGTTATAATGCACCCTGGACCAATTAATAGAGGGATAGAAATAGAATCAAGAGTTGCGGATTCCGAGTATTCTTTAATACTTGAGCAGGTAACTGCTGGTGTTGCTGTAAGGATGAGTGTTTTGTATCTTCTTTTAAAGGAGAAAATAAATGAGCTTAAGAATTAAAGATGTTCATCTTTTTGACCCCTTAAATGGTATTGATGAGGTTGGAAATATTTTAATAGAAGAAGGGAAAGTTGTGAAAGAATTAACATCTTTTCCTATAGAGGAAATAAATGGAAAAGGTTTATATCTCTTTCCAGGATTTATTGATGTTCATTCTCATTTCCGAGAACCCGGAGCTGAAGATGCTGAGACAATAGAGACAGGTTCTAAAGCGGCTGTTAAAGGAGGATATACATCTGTTTGTGTAATGCCGAATACTGAACCTCCAATTGACAACGAAGGGGTTGCGAGATTTATAAAGGAGAAAAGTGAAGAAGTAGGATTATGCAGGGTTTTCCCCATTGGGACTATTACAAAAGGGAGAAAAGGGAAAGAACTTTCTGAAATGAGTCATCTTTTTGAGGCTGGTTGTGTTGCTTTTAGTGATGATGGAGATTGCGTAATGGATTCTTTTTTGCTCAGAAATGCCTTAGAATATTCTAAGTTATTTAATACACCAATTATAGATCACCCTGAAGATAAAAGCCTTTCTGCAAAAGGGCAAATGAATGAAGGAGTTATTTCAACAATTCTTGGTCTTAAGGGTATTCCAGATATATCCGAATCAACAGTTGTTGCAAGAGATCTTCTTTTGTCTAAGTTCACTAGTGGGAGATTGCATTTGGCACATATTTCCACTGCAGATTCGGTTAAATTAATTAGAGAATTTAAAACCGAAAAGATAACCTCAGAGGTTACTCCTCATCATTTAATTCTTTCTGATGAAGAGATCAAAGATTTTGATCCAAATAAAAAAATGAATCCTCCTCTAAGAACTAAAGCGGATTTAGAAATTCTTCAAAAGGCTTTAGTGGAGGGAATAATTGATGTTGTGGCAACCGATCATGCTCCTCAACCTGATTATAAGAAAGAGACTGATTTTGTAGAAGCAGCATTCGGAGTAATAGGTCTTGAAACTTCTTTTGGGGTTTTATACACTTTTTTGGTAAAAGCTGGAAAAATGGAACTTGGCAAACTAATAAAAGTGTTAACTTCTACCCCTTCAAAGATTTTTAATCTTCCTCTTGGAGAAATAAAAGAAGGAGGAATTGCGGATTTTACTATTGTGGATCTTAAAGGTAGTTGGAAAGTGGAAGCCGATGGATTTGTCTCAAAATCAAAGAACTCACCCTTTTTAGGAAAAAGATTAGAAGGCGTTGTAAAATATACAATAGTGGATGGAAGAATTGTTTATAGAGAAGGGGATTTTTTAATAAAGAAAAAATGAAGTTTAATTCTACTTTCTTAGAGCAATCCGCTGCGTTTAAAAGTAGATTTCTTGAAAATCTTGAAGAGAGTATAGGAGAAAAAACCCGTTTTGAATTTTATAAGAATCTACTGTTTAGATACTTGAAGCTAAAATCTATTAAAACGAGTTTTTCTAATTTTTTAGAGGAGCATAACATTAAAATATTTGTTGAGATTGCTCATGAGGAACTCCCTTATCTAAAGGAGATTTTTGTTAGATTGAAAGAGGACAATTTATATAAAAAAGATAAAAGATTTATTGGAGATTTATTTCTTAATGCTTTGGATAAAGGAGATTATTTTCTTGTGTTATTATTTATAGCTTTTGTCAAACTATATCCATCAGAGATAATAAGTAATATTCAGGAAGCCATTAGGGTTGGAAAGAGATTTATAAATCTCTTTATGGGAGAAGTTCCTATAGATAAGTTAGATCCTCTTGCAAGACTTATTTCTAAGGACCCTTTATTTTTAGGATTCAGTGCTCAAAATTTAACTATTAGAGATCTTGCTCCATTTCTTGCAAATTTCGGATTTACCCCTTCTGTTTTTATAAGAATTCATGAAATTTTAATAGAAGATTTTACAGAGAGAGAGGCCCCTGATATAATTTCTCTTTTTAAAAATTCAGAGATTAATAATACCCAAGCCTTAAAGAATTTTCCTTTTGCCGATTTCTTTATTCCTTCTGGAAAGACTTTAGAGATCCTAGCGAAAACAGCCTCAGTTAAAGCTGAAAAAGAGAAGAAAAATTTAATTGAAAGAGATTTAGCTTTAGATGATAAGGCGATGAAGCTTCGAGAAGAAACAAACAAATTTATACAAAATAGTCTTAGTAAATTGAAAGCTTTAGTTGATGTAAAAAATGTGGATTTATCCACAGTTCTTTTGAATATGCAGAAAGAAATTACAAAACTGGAAGGAACTTTGAAACTTCATGTTAGGATGGTTCAAGAGCTGAAAAATTTAGCTATAAATTTAAAAGAAGATATTGATCAAAATAAACTTCTTCTTGGGATGAAAGCTCAAGATATAAGGGCTTTTATTCCTTCCCCTCCTTCTTGGGAGATTGAAAAATTGGTTAGAGAATTTTGGCATGCCCAGCCATTTTTGGCTGTAATAAGCCCTGCTTCTGAGAAGGCAATAAGTCGCTTTCTTATAAAAGAAGAGAAAGTTCAGGGAGGAACGATTCTTTCGAAATTGAGTTTTGGGGATAGAAAGACTTTTTCTCCTGATATTGATAAAGTGATTTATAATTATAAGTTAGCTTTTGGTGAGCTCCTTGAGGTAATATTTGTTCGTGAGGTATTGAATAACATGGTGGAAATATGGCCTCCTTCTATAGATTTTGAAAATCCAAGATCCAGGATGAAAGGAGAAAAAATTATTCATCTTGTCGGACTGAATCTTTTACCAAGAGGTTATTTTTATAGGTTCTCTAAGGATGGGAAAATTAGACCGAAGATAGACAAAGAAGCCTTGGAATTAAAGGAGAAAATTTCTTTCATAATTCGGAAAAATTTCTCCTCTTTGGTTTCTGTTTTAGTCTATGATATTAGAGGTTCAACTTTTATGTCTCATCGTTTAAGAGATGCAGATAGAGAGAGAGCCATTCTCTCTCTATTCCAATCTTATATTTTTGAATCTGCTAAAAGAGGTTCCTCTTTTATCTTAAAGGATACTGGAGATGGGGGGATTATGTGGTTTGGCGGGAATTCTCAAAAGCTTTATAGAGAGATTTATAAAACCTCAACAACAAAATCAGGGAAAATGGTTCGTCACTCTACTGCTCTTGAGGATGAGTTTTATTTATTACCTTATTTTAAGAGTGCTGAGATGGCAATAAAGACTGCATTGGATATGGTTAAGACTGCAGAAGATTTTGTTAAGGAAAATTATGTTAAGTACAGGGAATGGTTTGGAGACATAAAAGAAAAAGAGATATTGCATGAAGGAATCACCTATGCTCTTCTTCCTCCACAATTCAAATCGTTGTTTAGGCTTGGTGTTGGTATTTCCAGTGGAATCCCAGGGAAAGACATTAGTTTTTCCCCAAATGCTTTCGGGGATCCGGATTTAAATGGAATTCTTGTTGATGAGGCAAGTTTACTTTCTTCGGGTAAAAGTCCTGAAAGATCTGTTGTTCTTATTGATAATAATACCCTAATAAATCTTCTGTTGAATTCCGAAGCTTATCTTTTAACCTCTCCTCTTAAAGGTTCGGATTCTGAAAAGGAAATAATTGGGAAGCTTCTTTATCTTTTAAAAGGAGAGGCGAAGGATAAAACATTTTTCTTTGAAGGTTTTACTGTTTCACCCGTAGGTATTTACAATTTAGATGAGGAAGATAAGAGAAAAGCGATCAAATTTGAGATCCCAAAAGAACTAAGCCTTACAATTGATGAGAACGGTGAACTTATGAGTAAAGAAGGAAGAATTAAGTTAATTTATGAAGTGTTACCAATAGAAGAGAAGAATGAAGAAGAAAGTTAAAGGTATTGAAGAGATTTTAAAGGCAATTAACTCTCCAAAGATTGGGATTGATGAAGTTCTTGAGATAATAATGGAAAATGTTTCAGGGCTCCTTGATGCGGAGGCTTGGTCTTTACTTCTTTTAGATAAAGAAAGAAATGAACTTGTTTTCAAAGAAGTATTAGGGGAAAAGAAAAATGAGCTAAAAGGCAAAAGAATGCCAGCTGATAAAGGAATTGTAGGGTGGACAGTAAAAAACAAAAAACCAATAATTGTTACAGATCCTTATAAAGATAAAAGATTTTATCAGAGTTTTGACAAAGAGACAGGCTTTGTGACGAGAAATATCCTTTCTGTGCCTTTGGTGAGTAAGGGTAAGGTATTAGGAGTAATAGAGGCAATTAACAAAAAGGATGGTTCAAAATTTAATGAAGAAGATTTAAAATTGGTGAATAGTTATGCTGAACATGCAGCATTAGCTCTTGAAAATGCGAATTTGGTTCAAAGCTTAAAAGAGAAAGTTAGATATTTAACTCTTATTTTTGATATCAATAAAACCATTACTTCTATTCTTAATCTTGAACAACTTCTTGAAAAAAGCGCCGAGTTAATTCAGAAGGCGTTTGATTACTATTTTGTTGGAATTTTTCTTATAAAAGGGCATGTAGCAATACTTAAAGGATTCTCTATAAAAGGTAAGATTGAGTCTTTTCCAAAGAATATAATAAAGGATAGAAGTTTAATAAGTAAAATTTTTGAAGAAAAAGACATTATTATTTGCGAGGATACAGAAAAGGAAAAAGCTTTTGAAGAATCTGTTGAGGGAATAAGATCAGAAATGGTTATTCCTATAAAGAAGGGGGGAAAGCTAATAGGTGTTATAACTGTTGGCTCTCCAGAGAGATTTGCTTTTAGTAAAGAAGAAGCAAAGATAATTAAAGAAGTTTCTTATCAACTTGGTATTGCGATTGATAATGCAAGGTTGTATGAAAAAATAAAACTTGCAACAGTTACAGATGAGCTCACAGGTCTTTTTAATTCAAGATATTGCAATGAATATATGCCCGCTATTGTGGAAAAGTGGATAAGATCTGGGGAAAGAGGGGCGGTTGTTTTTATGGATTTAGATTTTTTCAAAAGAATAAATGATACTTATAATCATTTGATAGGTAGTAAACTCCTTCGTCTTGTGGGAAAAGAGATAAAGAAAAAAATAGAGAATAAAAAACATGTTGGTATTAGGTATGGAGGAGATGAGTATGTTATAATTCTAAATAATTTAGATCTAAAAAGAGCAATTGATTTTACAAAAGAACTTAAAGAGACAATTTCAAAAAAGAAGTTTATCCTTAAAGAAGGAAAAGAAACTATTGAAGCACAAATTAATGCGAGTTTTGGTATTGCTTGTTTTCCAGAAGATAGTAAAAATTTCTATGATTTACTTCGTTTGGCAGACCTTGCGATGTATTACGTTAAGGGAAGAGGCAGAAACAATATAGCTTACATAAATGTAGAAAGGGCGATTTCTTTAATTGATGAGCGATAAAATCTTAGATAAGTTCCCAAGGATAGGTTATCCTGTGACGTTAGCAAAGGTAGATAATCAATATACTTTTCTTGGAGACCCTCTACCAGAGGAAAGTTTAATAGAATTTTTGGATATAAGAACCTCTGAAGGAATGAGAACTTACGAAAGAACTCTGGTTTTCTTGCTTGATTATGTTGCTAAAAAAAGAGGTGTTACGATTAAAATAGAGCATTCCTATGGTAACGCTATATTTGGTAGATTTTTAAAGGGTAGACTTAATTTAAATCTCGCAAAAAAAGAAATAGAGAAATTAATAAAGGAGAGAAAAAATATAGAGAAACTGATGCTTCCAAAATTGGAAGCGATACAATACCTTCGAAATAGAGAGGATGATGTGAATATTCTCTTACATCTTGCAGCTTCTTATATTCCGGTTTATAAAATTAACGATTTCCCTGCTTACTTTGCTGGACCACTTTTACCGAATACGGGTTTTATTTCTGTTTTTGATATTAAGGCAATAAAAGATGGATTTTTAATAATACTTCCTTCAAAAGAAGAGCCTTTTAAATTAGGAGAAGTTGAAGAGAGAAAAAAACTCTTTAAGACTTATAAGGAAGCCAAGAAAGAAGCAGAGATATTGAGAATTTGGGATGCAGCTCAATTAAATAGGTATATAATAAACGGAGAAATATCTGAGATTTTAAATATAGCTGAAGTTCTTCATAGTGAAAAAATAACGGAAATTTGTAGAAAAATTATTAAAAGAAGAAAAGAAATTCATATTGTTCTAATAGGAGGCCCATCATCTTCTGGAAAAACAACCTTTTCTAAAAGACTTGGGATCCATCTTCGCTCTCACGGTTTTTTCCCGGTTTGTGTTTCTCTTGATGATTATTTTCTTGAACGTTCGGAGACTCCTCAGTATAAAGACGGAACTCATTTCTTTGATTCTATTTATGCTTTGGATCTAAAATTATTTAGAGAACACATTTTAAATCTATTGAAAGGGGAAAAAGTTAGATTACCACGTTTTAATTTTAAAACAGGAAAAAGAGAGTATCAAAAAAAGTTAACTGAATTAGAAGAGAATAGCATCCTTATTGTGGAAGGGCTTCACACTTTTAATCCTGAGGTGCTGAAAGGAATAAATGTAAATCCTTTCTTGATATACGTTTCTCCTTTAACACAATTGAATATAAATAGGGTTAATAGAATTCCGACAAGAGATCTAAGGTTATTAAGAAGGATTTTTAGAGACACAAGATATAGAGGGCATGATGCAGAATATACTCTGAAAAAATGGGAATCCGTTAAGGATGGAGAGGAGCAATTTATTTTCCCTTACCAGGAGAGAGCTGATGTGATGTTTAATTCCTCCCTTGTTTATGAACTTGCTGTTTTAAAGGCTTTTCTTGAAACACCTCTTAGGTGTGTTCCAACTAGTTCGCCTTTTTATTGCGAAGCTCTTAGGCTTCTTACTTTTTTAAGCCATTTCCTTGATATCCAAGAGAAGGAAATACCAAGAACTTCTATTCTCAGAGAATTTATTGGAGGGAGTGCTTTTCTTTATTAATATCTTCTTCTATCTTATTACCTTCCTTATCAAAAAATAGAATTTTTTTAATACTCCCATTTTTATCGTATTCTAACTCAAAATAAGCAAATTCATTATTAAAGGCATTTATCAAATTCCCATTTTTATCTAAGAACTTTGTTTTTTTCATTCTTCCTTTTTCATCATATTCCCATTGCCTTATTGCGAATCCATATAAAGACTCATCTGTAAGTTCTTCTTTTTTATTGTAATATCTCTGCTCTACAATATTAGAATAAGGGTCAAATTTGTTCTTAAGAATAGCAACACCTAAGATATTTTCCTTAAGATTCTCATCTTTTCCTAAATATCTTTCTTCAATCATATTTCCATTTTCGTCCCAAATTCTTTTTATAATAGCAATTCCTCTTTCTTTCTCTTCTACTAAATTCCCTTTGGAATCAAGGTAATCTATCTCTACAATATTTCCTTTTTCGTCGAATTTTTGTTGGATAGTAGAAACTCCGTTTTCATTTTCTATAGGAAGCCCTAATGAGTCTATATAACTTTCTTCCACCCTATTACCTGATTCGTCATATTTAAATCTTATTTCGAATATTCTGTCCTTAATTTTTCTTCTTTTTCCTTGATTATCAAAGAAAGACACTCTTATTATTTGCCCATTTTTGTCTAATTCCCACTTATATTGAGCGACTCCAAAATTGTCTTCCATATAAGCCCCATATTTATCAAAATTCATTTTTGCTTTTGGATTCCCATTTTCGTCCAATAAAAGACTGTAGGAGAACACTCCCTCCTTATCAGGGGTTGGCAGCCCTTTTTCATCTAAATAAGTTCTTTTTTCATAAATTTCAAAATGTTCAATTATAACCTGAGCAACATTGCTTCCAAAGAAAGACTCCGGTCTTAAAATGCCTCCAATAAGATGTTCCACTTTAATAAGTTTTCCTTTGTTATTATAAGAAAAACGATAACATTCTCCTTTTTTCCATTCTCTTAAGAGGACAGGAATACTCCCTTTAATACCGTATTTTCCATCTATTTCAACTCTTCTATAATATTTAATAAGTTCTTCTTTTGTGCATCCAAAAGCGAGAATTAAAATAGCAAAAATATATCTTATTTTCATCTTACCTCCTTTTGGTGAATTTAATATATTTAAATTATAAAGAAAAACAAGCTTTCTTATTCAAATTCCATTCTGAAGAAGAGTATTTCATGAGTAATTCTTTTTTTAAAGGATTTTCTTTAAAAATGCTATAAGAGATTCCGAAATTTTCTTTAAAAGCTTGAATTATAACTTCTTTTATGTAGGGAAGTGAAATTCTTTTGTTTAGGGCAGTCTCTATAGTAGCCACATTAGAGTTTAAAGGGATAATTTCTTCCGGACTTAAAATAATGGTTCCCTCCTGAAGGACAATTTCTTTGTCTCTAAATTGAGCACTACCCATAATTTTTTTACCTTCCCAACATAAATCAGAGAGAGAAGTAGATGAAAAACAGAACTCAGAAGTTTTATTTTTTTTCTTTTGAAAATTTTGCCTTTTTACTTCAGTTTTAATTCCCAAGAGCTCAAAGGCTCTTTTGAAAACTGAGCAAATCTTTTTGTGAGATTCAATTAAAGTTCCTCCTAAAAAAGGATTATCTCTATGAAAGACAATAGACCAGGTGCAGTCATTTAAATGTAAAACGGCTTTTCCTCCTGTTAGGCGCCTTACCCATTTAATTCCCCTTTTTTCAAGCTCAAATAACCATTCTCCAGGTTTTTGATGGTATCCAATAGTTATAGAACAAGGATAAAAGTTAAAAAATCTTAAAAAAAATGTAGATTTATCATTTACCATTCCCATTAAAGACTCGTCATATGCCATATTAAAATAAGGTTCATTAAAACCTGTATCTATTAAATACCACATTGTAGAAAAATACTTCCCTTTTTGGAATTCGCAATCCCTAAAAAAGGGAACCTCCTTGCGTTTTTTTTCGTCTTTTTGATTGAAAAGAAAAAATAAGATAAAAACGCTCATAACAACCTCCTTATTAAAGAATGCCCTCTTCCCCCTCAGAGGGCATTCTTTAATAAGAAATTGTTGACAAAGTGGAAATATTGAATATAATATTTAGCTAATAAATGTGTATGAGAAAATCTTAAAATGGGGGTGGTTTCTTGAATAAAAAATTAATTTTATATGGAGCTTTCTTTGTGGCCTTAGTGGCCGTTGCTGGTTTTTTTATAGGAGTAATAACTGCCACAAGCTTTTCCTTAAAAGGAGAATCTGAAAGTAAGAAGGTTGAGAGTTCCTATGTTTTAGGAGGGAGAGAGTCTTTTGCCCCTATAGTGGAAAAGACTGCTCCTGCTGTGGTTTCAATTGAGGGAGTAAGAACTGTGTTTTATCGTTCTCCTTTTGAGGATTTTTTTAATGATCCTTTTTTTAGAAGATTCTTTGGAGATATTCCAAGAAAAGAATTGGAACAAAAGCAAAAATGGTTAGGTTCTGGTTTTATTGTTGAATATAAAGGAAAGGATTATATCCTTACAAACAATCATGTGATAAGGGATGCGGAGGAAATTACAATTTCTCTGGCTGATAAAAGAAGATTTAGTGGAAAAGATGTTCAAATTATTGGGAGGGATCCAGAAACAGATGTTGCTGTTATTAGGATAAAAAGAGATGAGGATTTACCAGATATTCCACCAGGAAGTGTTGATGATCTTAAGGTGGGGGATTGGGTAATTGCGATTGGGAATCCATTTGGTTTATTTGGAACTGTTACAGCGGGAGTTGTTTCGGCAAAAGGAAGAAGTGAAGTTTCTCTTGAAAATAATATTTATGCTGATTTCATTCAAACAGATGCAGCTATAAATCAAGGTAATTCAGGGGGGCCTTTAATTAATACAGAAGGAAAGGTTGTTGGAGTAAATACAATGATTTATTCCCAAACAGGAGGAAATATAGGAATAGGTTTTGCAGTCCCAATAGATATAGCAATGAATGTTCTTAAGTCATTGGTTGAAAAAGGAGTTGTTGAGAGAGGATATTTAGGTGTAATGCCTGAGGATTTAACCGAGGAAATAAGGAAAGCTCTTAATTATCCTTACAAGACTGGAATTTATATAAAGGAAGTTGGAGAAGGAACTCCTGCAAAGGAAGCGGGTCTTACTGAAGGAGATATAATCGTAAAGCTTGATAATAAGATGATAAAGGATGCAAACGAGTTGAGAAAAATAGTGGCTTCAAAAAGACCGGGAGAGAAAATAAAAATTACTTTATGGAAAAATGGGAAAGAAAGAGAAGTTTTTCTTAAAGTTGGTAAAAGGCCAGTTTCAGAAGAAGTTTCTTTGGGAGAAGGAGAGGAATGGTTGGGGATGCATCTGCTCCCGTCTACTTCAGAAGAGGCACAGAAAGTCTGGGGAAGTAGAGAAATTTCCGGAGTATTTGTGAGTAAGGTAGAAAGTGGATCTCCTGCTTATAAAGCAGGGATTTTAGAAAATTCTTTAATAACTCTTGTTCAGAGTAGAAGTCTTTCTCTTAAGATAAATGGTATTGAAGATATAAGAAAGGCTAAAAGCCAATTTAAACCTCCATTGGTTATACTTCTACAATTACCAAACGGTTCAACGAAGATTGTAAGCGTAGAAGGGAGTTGAGTAAGATAAAGAAAGTTAGAGGCTCTTTACCTGTTTATCTACAGGAAATACAAAAATATGATCTTCTAACCCCTGAAGAAGAGAAAGAGTTGGGGAGAAGATCAAGATTAGGAGATTTAGAAGCGAGAAGGAAGTTAGTTGAAGCTAATCTCCGTTTTGTTGTTTCTGTGGCCAAGGCATACAGGAATATGGGGACACCATTTACAGATCTTATTAATGAAGGTAATGTTGGTTTAATTAAGGCTGCGGAACGCTTTGATGAGAGAAAGGGTGTTAGATTTCTTTCTTATGCTGTTTGGTGGGTAAAACAGTCTATAATGAAAGCGGTCACAGAACACATAAAATCATATAGGTTACCAATGAGTAGAGCAGGAAAGATGCTTAAGGTTAAGAAAGCTAAGGATAAGGTCACCAAAGAAATTGGTAGAGAACCCTCCTTAGAAGAAATTGCAGAAGAATTGAATATTGATGTGGAGCAAATAGAAGAATCAATTAAAATTGCCAAACAGGATATCTCTTTGGATGAGACGATAAAAAACACCGATGATTTAGAGTATCTGGATGTGATTTCTGAAGATGTGGTAACCCCAGAAGAAGAGTATTATAGAAATAAGTTCATAGAAGAGATAAGAAAGAGCCTCGATAAGCTCAAACCAAGGGACAGAAAAATTATTGTTTATTACTTCGGTATGGAGGGTAAAAGACCCCACACTCTTGAGGAGATAGGAAGAATTCTTGGAGTTTCAAGAGAAAGAGTAAGGCAGCTTAGAAATCGTGCATTGAAGCAACTTAGAGAGATTACCTCTATAGATGAAGAATTTATTCCTTAGGATTATTTTGGTTCCTCATCAGAAAGGACAAAATATCTGGGTGAAAATACCTATTTTTTTTCTCATTCTTTTGTTTCTTTTTTTCTTTTTAGGCACTGTTTTTTTCCTCACAAATATTAGAGATTTTTTTAATACCTCATCCATTGCTTTCTTAGAGATAGATAACCAAAAACTGAAGGAAAAGATAAATATTTTTAAAGAAAAAGTAGAAATTTTTGAAGATAAAATAGACTCTTTGCTTGAGGAACAGAATAAGGTGTTAGAAGAACATCATATTCTGAAAAATGATAAGAAAGACTCTCTTTATTTTTCTCCAGAGAGCCTTTTTGTGGTGTCTAAGTGGATCGATTCAATTTTTATTTCTGCTACCAAAAAGTATTATTCTATCCTTAGTTCTGTTCCTTCTATAATGCCAGTTAAAGGTTATATAATAACTAAATTTGGGAAAAGAGTAGACCCTTTTACTGGGCTTGTAAAAACTCATCCTGGGATAAGAATTCTTGCTCCGATAAATACTCCTGTTGTTTCAAGCGGAGATGGTGTTGTAAGAGATGTCGGGAATACAAAAGGTAAGGGTATTTTTGTTGAAATAGAACATCCCTCTGGTTTTGTAAGTTCATATTCTCATTTACTAAGGGCTACCGTAAGGGAAGGAGAAAAGGTAAAAAGAGGAACAGTTATAGGTTATATAGGACAAACTGGGAGGGCGCCTTATCCTTATCTTTTCTATGAAATAAGAAAAGGGTCTACTTTTATAGATCCAGAGAAAATAATGATGGGGGGATATTAAATTGGGGATTATTTCTGAGCTAAGAGAAAACAAAATACCAAAAGTGGTGAGAGAGGTTGCGAAGAATGAAAATGTAGATCTTAATATTTTAGTAAAGAGAATTCTTGAAGGGAAGATTGTAATAACAAAGAATGAGAAGAAAGAAGTAAGGCCTGTGGGGATTGGGTATCCTCTAAGAACGAAAGTAAATGCAAATGTTGGAACTTCTCCTGATAAGCCTGATATAGCATTTGAAGTAGAAAAAGCGAAAATAGCAGAAAAAGCAGGAGCAGATACAATTATGGACTTATCTACAGGAGGAGATTTAAAAAAAGTAAGGAGAGAAATTCTAAAAAATGTAAATGTTCCTCTTGGAACGGTTCCAATATATCAGGCTGCAATAGAGACCGCGAGAGAAAAAGGCGGGATTGTTAAAATGACGGAGGACAAAATTTTTCAAGTGATAGAAGAGCAGGGAGAAGATGGGGTTTCCTTTATGACTCTTCATTGTGGAGTTACTCAAAAAACATTTGAGTTCCTTAAAAAGGAAAGTAGAATTATGGATGTGGTTTCAAGGGGAGGCACCTTTCTTTTGACCTGGATGCTTTATAACAAGAAAGAGAATCCATTATACACTCATTTTGACAGAATACTTGATATAGCTTCTGCATATGATATTACCATTTCTCTTGGAGATGGTTTTAGACCTGGAGCAATTGAAGATTCTTCTGATAGAGCCCAGTTTTATGAGTTAAGTGTTTTAGGAGAGCTTTCTAAGAGAGCTCATGAAAAAGGGGTTCAGGTAATAATCGAAGGTCCTGGGCATGTTCCTTTAAATGAGATAGAAATGAATATAAAAATAGAAAAAAAATTATGTCACGAAAAACCTTTTTTTGTCTTAGGACCAGTGGTAACAGATATTGCTCCTGGATATGACCATATTGTTTCTGCAATTGGAGGTGCTGTTGCAGCTTCTTATGGAGCAGATTTTCTTTGTTATGTAACACCTTCAGAGCATCTTGGTTTACCCACTCTGGAGGATGTAGAAGAAGGGGTAATTGCAGCAAGGATAGCTGCTCACGCAGGAGATATTGCAAAAGGGATTCCTGGAGCAAAAGAATGGGATAGAGAAATTGCACTTGCAAGAAAAAAAATGGATTGGAAAAGACAATTTGAACTTGTGATAAATCCTGAGAAAGCAAAGGAAATCAGAAATAGATTTAGTCCAAAGACAAAAGAAACTTGTTCGATGTGTGGAGAATTTTGTTCAATAAAACTCTTAAATGAAGCTTTAGAAAAGAGTAATAAAAAAACTCTTAAATGAAAAGAGCTTTTTTCTTTCTTGTTTTATCTCTTTACGGCGAGGAAGTTCTTTTCTATAAAATGGACCCTCTCATAATTACAGCAAGTAGAATCCCAACATCTTTTATTTATACAACTAGAAATGTTTCTATAATTACTAATAAAGAGATTGAAAATGTTCCTTTAGCCACTCTTGCTGATTTATTGAAATATGATGAGGGAATTGATGTTAGAGAAAGAGGACCGGAAGGAGTCCAAGCTGATGTTTCTATTGGAGGGACATTTGAGCAAACACTAGTCCTTGTAGATGGAGTGGCAATAAACGATCCTCAGACATCCCACCATAATTTGAATATTCCAATTGAATTAGAAGATATTGAAAGAATAGAGATTTTAAAAGGCCCTGGGACGACTCTTTATGGAGATGGAGCTTTTTCCGGAGTTATAAACATAATTACAAAGAAAGAAAGGAAAGAAAAAGCTGAACTTGGTGGTTTTATAGGAGATTATAAATTATTTGAAGGTAATCTTTCTATCTCAAAAGAGATCGGGTTTTCTTCTAATCGCTTTTCCTTTTCCGAGAAAAAATCGGATGGGTATAGATATAATACAGATTTTAAGAATTGGAATTTCTTAATTAATTCTTTTTTGGAGAAAGAAAATGTTGAGGGCGATTTTCTTTTCGGATATAAGAGAAAAGATTTTGGAGCTAATTGTTTTTATTCGGATAAATATCCTGATCAAAGAGAAGCAATAAACGCTTTATTCTTTAAGGGGGATTTTACTCTCAATAAATCCCATAAAATAACATTTCATTCAAAGAGGCATGAGGACGATTATATCCTTGATAGGAAAAATCCTGAGTGGTATAGAAACCATCATATTACAAATAATTATGGGATAGGAACTCAATCTATAATTTCTTCTAAATTTGGTTCTTCTGGAATTGGATCTAAATGGGATGAAGTGAGGATAAAAAGCACAAATCTTGGGGATCACTCTTATGGGAAGATAGCTTTCTTCTTTGGGCATAGCTTCCCAGAAATAAAAAGGACAACTTTAAATTTTAGCTCTTCCTTTTCTTATTATTCTAATTGGGGATGGTTCTTTTATCCTGGAGTTGATATTGGAATTAAAATTACTGACAAAACTCTCTTGTATGCTTCTTTACAAAAATCCTCTCGCCTTCCTTCTTACACCGAACTATATTATCACTCTCCAGCGAATTTGGGAAATCCAGAGCTTAAACCTGAGGAGGCATTTACTTATGAAGGAGGAATTAAAACAATCAAAGGAAATTTCTTCATAAATCTTAGTGGTTTTTATAGGAGAGGGGAAAATATAATTGATTGGGTTAGAGCTAATTCTACTGAACCTTGGAGGGCGATAAATTCTGGTAAGGTTATTTCTTCTGGGGTTGAAATAAATTTAGAGTTTAATCCTTTTGTAAAAACATATAAGAAAATTCCAATTCCAAATGTTGAATTAGGATATTCCCTTTTTAGAGTCACTCATAGGGATAGTTCTTCTTTACAATCAAAATATTTAATGAGCACTCCTTCACATAAATTTATCATTAAAGTAGACTATGAAATTATTCGGAACTTACATCAAACCTGGAGAGGGATTTTCCAGAAAAATTCTTCTTCCGAGAATGTTTTTATTTTAGATTTCGATATTTGTTATAAAATTAGAAAAATAGAATTCTTTATAAGTATTACGAATCTTTTAAATACAGATTATTTTGAGGGAGGATGGATACCAATGCCTGGGAGATGGGCAAGGGGGGGAATAAAGTTCGTTTTACCTTATTAAAAACTCCTCTACCTTTCTCTTGTCCATTGGAGTAACTTCTTTTTCTTTCAAATTTTTATTTTTATTTCTGATGATAACTCTAACGCTTTTCTCTTTCCTTTTTTTACTATATCTCATACAAATAGAAGCTGCAAGCTCTATATCCATTTCATCTTTACTTTTTTTTAGTAGTCCAAGAGGGCTCCCAAAGCCAACCCCTTCTATTAAAAAATCTTCTTCATTTGCAAGGTTTTCTATTAATTCGTTTTCTTTTTTATCCCTCCCAATTATTAGCTTTGCTCCATTTTTTAGTCTGAAATGTCGACCAATTCTTAGTAAACGTAAATCTTCTATCTTGTCTTCTTCATGTTGGAAAGCTTCTTTTAATCTAAGAGAATATTGAGGATCAGTTAGATAACACCCTCCAGAAGGAGTTGCATAATTTTTTATTTCAAATCTTTCGGCCAAAGCAAATTGTTGTTTTCTGGTTCTTCCAGAGAGAGCAAGTAGATTTTCTCTTTTTACCCATCCTCTTTTTTCGGGAATTGTAATCTCAAGTAATTTTGCGGATAAAGGCCTTAAAAGAAGCCCTTTTACTCCAGCTTCTCTCTCAATTAAATTCATAACATTTTTTCGCTGACTCATTGGTCTTTGGTTTAGAACCTCACCGCTAAACAAAAAAGAAGCTCCAATTTTTTCCATAAATATTTTTGCTTTCTTCAACATAAAAATCTTACAGTCAATGCAAGGATTCATGTTTTCTCCATATCCATACTTTGGATTTTTTATAATTTGAATATAATCTTCCCCACCATAAAAAAACTCTATTTCTATTCCTAACTCTTTGCTAAGTTTTTCTATTCTTAAAATAGGCTCGTCCATAGGAGTATAAAAGGGTAAAACGAAATGAAACCCTATAACCTCTATTCCTTCACTTTGAATGAGTTTTACTGCTAGAGAGCTATCTAACCCTCCTGAAAATAAGCTAATAGCCTTAATAGGACTCATTATTTTTTCTGTTTATTGTTCCTCCACCGAGGAGAATGTCACCATTATAGAAAACCACAGCTTGCCCCGGAGTAATAGCGCTTTGCGGTTTTTCAAATTTAACAAAAGCGGTTCCGTTTTCTTGTGGAAACACAGTTGCTTTTGCCTCTTTATGTAAGTAGCGAATTTTAGCTTCTACTTCAATCGGTTTTTCTGGGTTTTCTATTGAAACCCAGTTTAGATTTGTAGCCAAGAGTTTATCATCAAGTAAATCTTCTTTCTCTCCTACAACAATCAAATTTTTTTCCTTTTCAATTCTAATCACATAAAGAGGTTTACCTATTGCTATTCCAAGCCCCTTCCTTTGCCCAATTGTATAGAATTGAATTCCCTTATGTTCTCCAAGGACATTTCCTTTTTTGTCAACAATTTTCCCGGGAGAAGTTTTATTTTTAAATAAAAGAGATAACCCCTCTGAGAAGAAATCTTGGCTTTCTCTTTTTCCTTTTACAGGTAAATTAAATTTCTCTGCCAAAGTTCGCACTTCTTCTTTTTTGTGGTTTCCGAGAGGGAAAATACATCTTTTTAACTGCTCTTGAGATAAGGAATATAAAAAATAAGATTGGTCTTTATTTTTATCTTTTGCCTTAAGCAAAATATAACGTTTTTTTTCTGAATCAAATTCACTTCTTACATAATGTCCTGTTGCAACACGGCTAAAATTGATTCCTAATTCTTTTGCTTTTTCCAATAGTAGATTTAACTTTAGAACTCTATTGCATAGAACGCAGGGATTAGGTGTCCTTCCTGAGTTGTATTCTTTATACACATATTCAAGAACAATTTCCTTATATTCTTTTCTTAAATCCAAAACAAAAAATGGAATTTTTAAAAATTCTGCTACTTTTTTGGCATCTTCTATATCCTCTTTTTCCCCTGGCCCATAACAGGAATGAGAATTACTATTAGAAATTACTTCTTCTTTTTCATCCCAGATCTTCATACTGACCCCAATTACCTCAAAGCCTTCTTTCTTAAGTAAAGCTGCAGTTACAGAGGAATCTACTCCGCCACTCATTGCCACAAGAATTTTCTCTTTAGACATAATTTAGCATCCTCTCTAAAGCTATTTTTGCTTTCTTTATAATGTCTTCTGAAAGGATTATTTCTTCTTTTTCTTCTTTTAAACACAAATAAACATCCTCTAACTTTGTTAACTTCATATTGGAACAAATTTTTGGGGACCCAGCTGTGTGAAATTCTTTCTCAGGATTTTCCTTCTTTAGTCTATATAGGATTCCTTCCTCCGTGCCTATAATAAACCTTTTCATAGGAGATTCTTTCGCAAACCTAATCATTCCAGAAGTAGATAAGACTTCATCGGCAATATCTATTACTTCAGGTCTACATTCTGGATGAACGAGGAGTAAAGCATCTGGGAATTTCTTTTTTGCTTCGAGGACCTCTTCTTTTCTTATACTTTCGTGAACATAACAGAAGCCATTCCATAATATAATTTCTTTATTCACAAATCTTTTTACATACAAGCCGAGATTCCTATCCGGAACAAAGATTACTTTATTTCCTTCAACATTTTTTACAACTTTAACTGCATTAGCTGAGGTGCAACAGACATCGCTTACAGCTTTAACATCAGCATTTGTATTTACATAAGAAACAACTTTAGCTTCTGGATGCTTATTTCGTAAAAGCGATATATCTGTAGGAGTTACCATATTAGCCATTGGGCAACTTGCCTCTGGTTTTGGAATTAATACTTTCTTTTCTGGAGAAAGAATTTTTGCTGTTTCTGCCATAAACCTCACCCCACAGAAAACAATAATTTTAGCTTTTGTCTCAGTAGCTTTTTTTGAGAGCTCTAAAGAATCACCAAGAAAATCTGCTATATCCTGAATTTCAGGTCTCTGGTAATTATGGACCAAAATAACAGCTTCCTTAGCTTTTTTCAGGTTTCTTATTTCTTCAATATAGTTCATGGGTCTTTTAAAATTTGTTTAAAACTTTTTAAATGTCAAGTTTAATCCTCTTATTTATGAGATTTCAAAGTTAAAGGTTATTGGAAATAGGAAAATTACCTTGAATGTTAAGGAAATATAAATAATTTTTAATGAGAAGGGATTTTGGATAGTTTGTGATTTAAGGTAAAGATTAGGTAGATATTATGAAAGAGGTTATAAGCTTAAAGATTAAAAATAGGAGGTGAGGGTAGAGATTGCAACTGATGAACTGGAGACTGACGACTTCCCACCTAAATGGAGGTAAAAAATGCGTAAATTGTTAATTGTTTTAAGTGTTTGTTTGTTCTTACTCGGTATGGCGACAAGGAAGGAACTTGAGGAGGTAAAGAAGACAGTTGAGACTACTACGACAATTCCGGATACAACGAGTGATGTAGGCGCTTCGACAATTAAATTAGAAAAGGGTTATAGGATTAAAATAGATTCGGTTAAACAACAAGAGGGGAAATGGATGATGTTACGACCTAAAGAAATCAGATTTGTTTCGCCCTCCGGGAAAACCGTTAAAGCAATTCCTTACGAGACAGGGGAACAGCACCTTAAATTCAGGATTTCTCCAGCTTCGAATTATGTTGCGAATCTGGAAGTAAAAGATTTAAAGAAGACAGAAATTAAGGAAATACAAAAACAAATGAAGTTAAGAGCAGGAGATTTAAGCAATTTAAATCTTACTTACATAGATAGAAGAGGGAAGGAAAGATGGGTAAAGGAGTTTATAGTGGAAGGAGTAGGCAGTGAGACTTTTCCTTCGTATGGTATTGAATTTTCGAAAGATGGGGGGAAGCATTGTAGTTTATAAAAATCATGAGGTTAATGGTGATTCAGTTCGTTGTGATATAACAGTTTTAGATACTTTAGGGAAAGAGATTATTTCTTATTCTTTTGGTAGTATGATAGAGACAGGTGCTCTTCAAATTTCTCCTGATGGGAAGATATTTGGTGCAAGGACTTACAAAAAAGATGTGGGAGAATGCCTCTTCTTCCTTGATGTGGAGACGGGAAGGACAAAGGTGGTAAAGGCTGTGGGGGAGGTAAAAGGAAAGAAATGGAGTGCGAGTCCTTCACTGCTAAAAGATAAAAAAATTCATCTATCAGGTGGATGGCATCACATTGATAAAGCTCAATCAGCGATAACATCATTCGACGAAATTCCATCGGATATTTCTACCCTCTTTGGAGGTGAGAAATGAGAAAGATTATTCTATTTCTTTCCATTTTTACTCTTTCTCTTTTTTCTCAGGAATTGCCGCCTCCAGTTTCTGACCCTCATATCACAGATGATTATGGCCCAAGGAATCTGAGGGGTGTTTATGACTGGCATAGTGGAATCGATTATAGAGCCAGTGTTGGAACTACAGTGAGAGCAGTTGAAGGTGGGCAAATAAGTATCCTTGATAGAGGTAAGAGAGCTGGTTGGTATATCAGGATACATGGTGCCCATGCCTATTGGACATATATGCACTTGTTTTCAGATAATTCTAATCCCAGTAGTGGTAACTGGGAAGCGAGAATGGCAACTTTAGAAAATCCAAATAATCCATTAGAAATATATAATAGGTATGTTTT
>JBDRZZ010000019.1 GCA_039804165.1 candidate division WOR-3 bacterium | reverse complement strand
TATACGAAGAAGGTTGTTGGATGAAATATTTCTTTAAAGTGCAAAACGAGAGATTGGAAAGAGGCATTGGAAAGGGCAATAAATGGTGAATTTCCTCTGGGTGTTAGAGGGAGTGGTTTACAACTGATAAGTGACAATGAGTCACAACCTACATCGGTGAGTTTTATGAAAGACACTGCAACATTAGGAACAAATCAGATATGGACCTTTTATGATAATCTGAAAGGCAAAGAGAGACCGAACGAATGAGGAGGACGATAAAAGAGGAGGTTATCTGGCTTAATGAATTTGAGACACTTGGAGAAGCGAAAGAGAAGTTAGAGAATTGGTTTGAAAATGATTATAATAAATTATATGTTCATAGTAGTTTGGGATATATGAGTCCTTTAGAATTTGAAGCTAAATATAAACTTAAGAGGAAAGCAGGATGAAAAGTCTACAAATTATAACCTCAAAATGTGTCTTGACTTTTGGGGTAGAGTACAGTTTTATTTACAGTATTTAATTCTTGACTCCTTTTTGGTTTTATTATACTAGAGAGGAGGTTTTTTCAATGCCTTTTCCTTGAAAAATCCAATATAAAACCTTCCAAATACTCAATCTCCGACTTTTGACGCAGAAATTTTGGGGTAGGCAAAGGATAGTTTTATTTTTAAAGTTTTTTATTAAAGATTTTAGTATAAAATGGAACTATAAAAGGGTTTAATCGTCTAATAAAGAGGAGGAAAAATATTATCTGGAAGAAACAACAACTTTTGCTTTTGTTTTTTGATATTCTTTTTGCAATAGTTTCAGTTTTTTTGACATATCAGGTTGTACCTGAGAGAATAATTGGCTTTGTTCATAATATTTATATAGAGATGTTTGTTTTCACTTTGCTTGTTCTTGGGATCTTTGCGTATCTTGATTTATACAATTATCTGGTTTTTTTAAACCGCTTTAGATACATTTATAGAACTTCGAAAGGGATTGTATATATTTTTATTTTTTATTTAATCTGGCTTTGGTTTTCATCATCTCTTCACACTCGATATGTCCCATCTTTGTTTATTCTTTTTTTTGTTTTTTCTTTTTTTACTTTCTTTTCAAGGATTGTTATTATTCCTATATTTTCTTTGTTATTACCCAAAACAGAGGTTATTCTTTATGCTCCCGAAGGAAATTATAATACTATTGAAAAGTGGATAAAAGAACATTTTGTTTCGGGTCTTAAGATAAAGAAAATTTCAGATAAAAAAGAAGAGATTGAAGAATATGTGAGAAAAGGATGCCCTGTTATTCTCTCTACATTTACAAAAAATTGGCAAAATTTAATTGATTATCTTTTTTATTTTAAGAACAAAGTTCCTGTCATTTTATTTTCTCCACTTTTAAGTGGAATTGATGATGTAGATTATTGGGCTTATATTGAAGATGTCCCTGTTGTTCCATTTAGATGGAGTGGGCAGTCAAAAGGATATCTTTTTTCAAAAAGAATAATAGATATGATTGGAGCAATTTTTGCAATTATAATTTTCTCTCCTATTATGTTTATTGCTGGAATAGGAGTTAAAATCTCTTCTAAAGGACCGGTATTTTTTATTCAAGAGAGAGTAGGTAAAAATGGAAAAATTTTTAAAATGTTGAAATTTCGTTCTATGTTTATTTATTCTTGTGAGGAACCTCATAAAGAATTTATTAAATCTTATATAAATGGAAATAATAATGGAGGAAACAGATTTAAAATGATTAATGATGCAAGGGTAACTTCATGGGGAAAAATAATAAGAAAAACAAGTGTGGATGAATTTCCTCAGTTCTTTAATATTTTAAAGGGAGAAATTTCATTAGTGGGTCCAAGGCCACCTCTTCCATATGAAGTTACTCAGTTTTCCAACTGGCATAAAGAACGTCTCTCTGTGGAACAAGGAGTAACAGGAGTGTGGCAAGTTTTCGGAAGGGCAAGATTACCATTTGACAAATCTTGTTTTCTTGATATATTCTATGTAGAGAATAGAAGTTTGTCTCTTGATTTGCATCTTTTGAGTCAAACACCACATACAATTGTTTTTGGGAAAGGAGCTTATTGAAAAAATGGGGTTTTTGAATATTAGAGGAGAGAAAAGAGAATTTAACACAGAGGAGGCACAGGATTTAATAATACCTGAGTATAATATAATTGTTAGAAACTCAATTCTTGGGAATGGGGTTACTATATGGAGCAATGTGAATATATATGGAGCAGAGATAGGAGAGAATACTAAAATAGGAGCTTTTGTTGAGATTAGAAAAGGAGTAAAAATTGGAAAGAATGTAAAGATTGAACCTTTTGTTTTTATTCCTGAGGGTGTTACAATTGGAAATTGTGTTTTTATAGGGCCAAATGTTATCTTTACAAATGATGTTTATCCATACTCTTGTGATGAAGAGGGGAATTTAATAGAAGAATATGAGATAACACCTACTATTGTGGAAGATTCGGTTTCAATTGGAGCTCAGTCGGTCATTAAATGTGGAATAAAAATTGGTAAAGGTTCACTTATAGGACTTGGTTCTACTGTTACAAAAGATGTCCCAGAGAAAGTTGTTGTTTACGGAGAGAAAGCAAAAATTAGGAGGGGATTAGAATGAGAAATATACCATTGGTAGACCTTCGAGCTCAGTATGAAGAAATTAAAGATGAAATGCATACATTATGGAATAATATTTTGAATTCTATGTCTTTATATTTAGGTCCAAATGTTCAAGAATTTGAAAGAGAGTTTGCTTTTTATAATAATGTTAGACACTGCATTGGTGTTGGTTCAGGAACAGAAGCCCTTCTTTTCGCCTTAAAGGCTATAGGGGTTGGGAAAGGGGATGAAGTAATAGTTCCTTCTCATACATTCTTCGCTACTATTGAGGCGGTGATTCATTGTGGGGCTTATCCTGTGATGTTGGATATTGATTCAAAAACATACACTTTGTCTTCAGAAAGAACATTAGAATATATTGAAAGGAATTGCATTAGGGAGAGAGGAGGATTAAAAGACAAAAAAACAGGCAATTTTTTGAGAGTTATTTTACCCGTCCATATTTATGGTCATCCTGCGGATATGGATGAGTTTAAAAAGATAGCAAAGAGGTATGGACTTTATATAATAGAAGATGCTGCTCAAGCCCATGGTGCAGAATATAAAGGTAAAAAGGTAGGAACTCTTGGAGATATAGCTGCTTTTAGTTTTTATTTTTCTAAAAATCTTGGTGCTTTTGGAGAAGCAGGTGGTGTGACAACAAATAATGACGATTATGCAGAAATTATAAGGAAACTTCGTGAACATGGACAGACTACCAAATATTCTCATGAATTGGTAGGATTTAATTCTCGGTTGGATGAGCTTCAAGCTGCTGTTTTGCGGTGTAAATTGAAGCTTTTAGATAAGTGGAATAAAAAGAGAAGAGAAATAGCTTCTTTTTACAACGAAAATTTGAAAGAATTACCAATTGTAACTCCAATAGAGTCTAAAGATTCTTACCATGTATATCATCTTTATGTAATCCGTACAAAAGAAAGAGATCGGCTTGCTGAATACTTAAAAGATAAAGGGATTGGTTGTGGAATGCATTATCCTATTCCAGTGCATCTTCAGAAAGCAATGCAAGGAAATGGTTATAAGAGAGGGGATCTTCCGGTAACGGAGAAGATAACAAATGAGATTCTATCTTTACCGATGTATCCTCATTTGTCTTATGAGGATGCTGGTAGAGTTGTAGAAGCTGTGAGAGATTTTTATAAATAGGAGGAAGGATGAAAGTAGGGGTCATTGGTCTTGGATATTGGGGACCAAATTTAATGCGAAATTTACTTTCTTTTAGAGAGATACAGGTAATTGGGTGTGAGAAAGATGTAAAACGCTTGGAAGAGGTTAAAAAAATGTTTCCTAATGCAGAATTTGTAAGAGATTATAGAGAGTTAATTCCTAATAAAGAGATAAAAGCTGTTCTTGTATCAACTCCTGTTTCTTCTCATTATGAAATTGCGAAAGAATTCCTTAATGAAGGGAAAGACGTGTTTGTTGAAAAGCCTTTGGCGGAGTCTTCGGATAAAGCTCAGGAACTAATAAAGTTAGCAGAAGAAAAAGGTTGCATTTTGATGGTCGGTCATATATTTGAATATAATGATGCAGTGATAAAAATCAGTGATATAATAAAGAATGATGAAATTGGAGAGGTTCAATATATAACTTCTACAAGAGTAAATTTAGGGATCCATCGTAAAGATGTAAATGTACTATGGGATCTAGCTCCTCATGATTTATCTATTATTTTCAGGTGGATTGATTCAGAAGTGATTTCGGTTTCAACAATGGCAAAGGCTTCTATTATGAATGGTTTGCCAGATGTGGCTTTTATTCAACTGGGTTTCGATTGCGGAATGATTGCAGACATTCAAGTGGGATGGCTTGCTCCTTCTAAGGTTAGAAAGACAATTGTGGTGGGGAGTAAGAAGATGATTGTTTATGATGAAACCAATCCTGAAGAAAAGGTAAAAATTTATAATTCTGGGGTAGAGTTTGAAAATCCACATGATTATGGTGAATTTTTGCTTTCTTATCGTTCAGGAGATATAATTTCTCCAACTCTTTCTAATAAAGAGCCTTTAAAAGTAGAAATGGAACATTTTTTAGAATGTGTGAAAGAGAGAAAGAAACCTTTAACAGACGGTTATAAGGCACTTAAAGTAATAAAAGTTATTGAGATGGCAGAGAGAAGCTTCAGGGAGAAGAGGATTGTCTATAAAGAAGGGTGAACTAGATCCCTTGACTTTATGACAAAAAATATTAATCTTCAGGCAAAATAGAAATGATAGGGTTACTTTTTTTATTTGCTTTTCCTTATGGAGAGGTAATAACAGAAGTAAGTGTTAAAGGTGTTAAAGAAGTTGACACTTCTCTTGTTATTCGTTCTTCCGGTCTTCAAATAGGGGAGATCTTGACAAGGGAAGAAGGAATAGAAGCAATAAAAGCCCTTTATGGAACAGGTTTTTTTTCTGATATAAAACTTGATGCTAAAAGAAAGGGAGGTGGAGTGGAGGTTATAATTGAGGTAGAAGAAAACCCAAGGCTTAAGTCTTTAAATTTCGAAGGAAATAAAAAAATAAAAGATGGGGAAATTTCTTCTTGCGTAGATTTATCTCCTCCAGCTTTACTTTCTGAATATAAACTTCACAGAATAAAAGGTAAAATTTATGACTTGTATAAGGAGAAAGGTTTTACTGGAACAGAAATTTCAATTTCTAAGGAAGTTGAAGAAGATGGTGTGAATGTGACTTTTGTTATTAAAGAGGGTGAGAAATATAAGGTTAAAAAAATTAATTTTATTGGTAATAAAGTCCTTTCAGGGAAAAAACTTTCAAAAGTTCTTTCTAATAAAACTAAAAGATGGTGGACTTTCTGGAGGGATAATAGCCTTAAGGTTGATTCTCTTGAGGCTGATGTTCCAAAGATAGAGGCTTTTTACAGAAATCATGGATTCTTGAATGCGAGAGTAGATTCTTTTTATGTGGAGTATGAGAATAATAATGCAATAATCAACTATTTAGTGGAAGAAGGAAGAACTTATTATTTTGGAAAGACGAATATTGAAGGGAAAGAAGATCCTAATTTTGTTTTAAGAAAGATAAAATGGAAAGAGGGAAATTTGTTTTCTGAGGAAAAGATTAAAAAGACAGTTGAGGATCTTTCTGTGTATTATTCAGATTTTGGTTACTTAAATCCAACAATTTCTCCTAATTATAATATTGTTGAAGATTCTATAGTTGATATTGAATTTTATGTAGATAAAGGTAACCCCGTTTATGTAAGATACATTAATGTTGTTGGGAATGATAAAACTTATGATAAGGTGATTAGAAGAAATATTGTTATTTATCCTGGAGAGATATTTCAGAGAAATAAAGTTATGCACAGTTATAGAAATGTTTTTAGACTTGATTATTTTTCTGATATTAAAATAGATATGGAATTTCCAACTTCTGATTCGATAGATCTTATATTGAAAGTTACAGAAAAACCCACAGGGTATTTTTCAGGTAGTATAGCTTATTCCGGAAGTATAGGACTTACAGGAGGTCTCAATGTTACAATTCCTAATTTTAATGGGACGGGTCAGGTGATTAGTGGAGCTTTTGAAAAATCCCTTGCTTATAGTAAAGAAGAAGGAAAGTATCTTAGAAATATGTCTTTTTCATGGACCCAACCATGGCTCTTTGATACACCTACTTCTTTTGGATTTAGTCTTTATAATACTTATTGGGAAAGAGCTTCATATTATAGTGTAAAAGAAGCGGGAAGTTCTATATCTCTTGGAAGAATTTTAAATAGAGAAAGGAATCTTACTTCCTCTTTGACTTATCGTTTGGAAAGGCAAGAGGTTTACGCTTCTGGAGAATATAAATACCTTGATTCCGGTCTTAATTGGGAAAGTTCTTTGTATAATACTCTTGTATATGATTCTCGAGATTCAAAAATAGCTCCAACAATTGGGGATTATTACTCAATAGGAGTTAAATATGCTGGAGGAATTCTAAAAGGAGATAGACAGTATCATAAGATAATACTTGAAGGAAGGAAATTTAAGAATATATTTGCTAAAGAGCTTGTTATAATGAATAGAACAAGAATTGGATATGCTTTAGGAAGAGAAGGGAAAGAAGTCCCTTTACTTGAAAGATTTTTACTTGGAGGTGTTGGAGAATGGGGGGTGAGGGGTTATGACAATGAGGTAATTGTTCCGGACCTTTCTAAAAAATATATAGGGGGAAATTTTGCGTTTCTTAATAATCTTGAGCTTAGGTTAAATTTTGCAGATAAGGGTTATGGAATGATATTTTTAGATGCGGGGAATTGTTTTAAGGATTTAAAGGAAGTTGATATGACAGATCTTTACTATGGGGTAGGTATAGGATTTAGAGTTGAGATACCAATGATGGGTATAATAGGTGTTGATTTTGGTTGTAACTTAAATTTATTTGAGGGAAAAAGAAGATGGAAACCTCATTTCCAGTTAGGGACAACATTTTAAAATTGTTGAATAGGTTTTTTTTCTTCTCTTTAGTGTTATTTGGGATAGGGTGTGGATCTAAGAAGGAATACAACATTGCACCAGTTCCTGTTTTTACAAAAACTATAAAGATTGATTCAATTTATACAAAAGTTAAAGCTATTCCTACAGGAGATTCTTATTATTTGTTTTGTGGTAATAAAGGGCCTTTTGATTCTTATTCAATAATGAAATTTGATTCTATTCCGGATAGCTTTGATAGTCTTTTTATTAAGTTTGCTTCTGACTCTGGAGGGGCTTTAATTACTTTCTATAAAGTTAAGGAGAAATGGGATGAGGATTCTATTTATTTATGGAGTGATGTGGGACGTCTTATTGATACCTTGCATCCTTTAAAAACTGTAGCAATAAATGACACAAATCCTCTTATTTTTCTTGGAGATTCTCTTTCTTTAAGGGATTCCATAATTAATGCAATTAATAATTTTGGACTTGCTGTTCATTCAGATTCATTTTATTTATTTGGTCTTGTGGGGACCGTCTTAAAAACGAAAAATGCAAGTGGAGATTTTTTATTCTATTTAAAGGATGGAATTTATATAATTAAGAATCCTTTTCAAGATACGATTTTTAAGGATTCTCTTTTGGTTGGAAGAGGTCTTTCAATCCAGACTCATCTTTTCTTCCCGAGAGATTCTTTGCCGAATCATTTAAATAAAGTAGCAGAAGCGAAGTTATCATTTAAGGTTAAAGATAAAATTCCTTTTGGGGTAGAAGCGCGAATAATGAAAATGGGATATATATTTTATCCAATATACTCTTCGGAGAAAGACACAATGAGTTTTGATTTAGCTCCTTTCTTTAAAGACGTTCCGGTTTTTGATACATTCCACATTGTTGTAAAAGCACAAGGGGAATTAGGAGGAATTGGGGTTGAGAAGCTTGAAGGGGGAGAAATAAAATTTGTTTGGGTGGAGTTTCCAAAATGATTAGGTTAATTCTTATTTTTATTTTATCCTTAAACCCTAATCTTTCGGATAAACTTCCTGGAGAATGGGTTGGAGGAAATGGATTTTCAGAAAATCCCGCTATTATTGGTAATGTTCTTGTAAATCCTGCAGTTGCAGATACTGCTAGTTGTATTTCTGTTAATTTTTCTATCTTTACAGATGATTATATTGATACAAGAGATGGAGATTTGTATTCTACATCTTTTGTTATTCCTTTACATTTTGGGTTTTATACTGGGGGAAGTTTTGAAATCCTTTATCGCTCTCGTTTAGAAGCTTTTACTCAAGATTCGGAAGATTTTTATTATTGCACCGATTATTTCATAAGGAAAGGTGGCTTATCTCGTTTCGGCATTTTCTTAAAGAAGAGCTTCGGTTTAATTTCATTAGGGACTGATTTTAATTTGTTAACAGGAAAAATAGAAGAGAAGTGGTGGATTGATTTTAGGCAATATCATGATGTTTATGATACTATCTCAATCTATTTTAGAGGTTATTCTTTGGGTTTAGGTTTTAATTTTAATCTTGAGAATTTAAGTTTTGGAGGATATTATTCTCCTTACGAAGAAATAGAGAAAGAATCAATGGGTGAGAAGTCTGATTTTGAACTGGATAAACCTTTAAGGGTTGGTTTTAATTACTCATTTGGAGAAAATGGGAATATAAGTTTTTCTTTTGATAGGAAAGAGAGTTTGTTTGGTTTTACCTATGGATTTCTTAAGTTGGGTTATGGTAAAATTTATTCTATGGGGAATGGGGTTAGTGTGAAGGCAGATAGAATTTTGGGAGGTTTATCTTTTTCAGAGTTTGAGCTTCCGGTTTCAATAATATTTGAAAATAGAAGATATTATGGAGTGTTTACTGATAATGAATTTATATTTAGTATAGGAACTTTTATTAAAGGAAAAGGGAGGAGAGATGAAAAGGAATTTTAAAATTTTTCTCTTTGTTTTTGCATTGCCTATTTTTGCACAACAGAAGATAGGTTATATTGATTCTCAAAGGATTCTTTCAGAGTATGGAAAGGCAAAAGAGGTAAAAGCTGAATTTGAGAAGAAAATTCAGGAATGGAAGAAAGAGATAAATCGACGGCAAGAAGAACTTGAGCAACTTCAGAAAAACTTGCAGACGCAATCATTTATGCTGACAGAGGAAGCAAAGTTACGTAGGATGGAGGAAATTCAAAAGAAGAAAGCTGAGCTTGATAATTACATTAATGAAATTTATCGGAAAGATGGTAAAGCAGAAACATTAAACAAAGAATTGATGCAACCTCTAATACAGAAAATAGATACAGTGGTTTCAGAGATTGCGAAGGAAGAGGGTTTTTCTTTAATTCTTGATGTTTCTACTGGGGTTGTTATATACGCAGAGGAGATGTATGATATAACTAATAAGGTAATAGAGGCTTTGAATAAAATGTCTGTTCCAGAGGTAGTGGTAGGAGAGAAAATTGAGTATTACATCTTTAAATTTAAGGAAGAAGATGCAGATTCTAAGTCAAGAAGTCTTGGAAGTAGAATTAAAAATTTAATATTTAGCTCAATTAAAGAAGGTTTGGGGAAAGCTTTTGAAGAGATTAAGTCAGCTGATCTCACTCAAACAAAAAAGAGCTTAGCAATAGAAGATGAGGAGGAAGTAAGTAGTAATCTTTCTCTTGCGACACAGTTTCTAAATATGTCTGGAATAACTTTTGTATTAATTGGGAGAGTTTGGATTGAAGGAGGAAATATTTTATTTGAATATTCTATTGTAGATAGAAAAAAAGAAGGGATTGTAGCTTCTGAAAACGTCGAGGTTGGAGTGGAAGAAAATCTTAAAGAACGAATTGTTGAGAAAGTTCTTCCTAAGATAGCCGAATTATACAAGTGAAGATAAAAGAGATTGCAGATTTTTTAAAAAAAGAAGTAAGGGGAGATTCTAATTTTGAAATAAAAGGTATTTCTGAAATTTCAGATGTTCGGGAAGGGCATCTTGTTTTTATCTTTGACGGGAGAAAAGTTTTTTCTATAAAAGGTTTAGATAAAGCTGCAAGCATTGTCCCAGATACTGTGAAGGAATGTCCTGCTAAGGCTTGGATTAAGGTGGAAGATGTAAAAGGTGCGATGATAGGAATATTAAAAGAATTCTACTGGAAAAAGCCGAAAGTTTGCGAAGGACAAATTGAGAATTTGGAAAATTTAAAGCATGTAAAGATGGGAAAGAATGTAAAAGTTGGTAAAAATGTTTTTATTGGAGAAAACTGTGTTTTTGGTAATGATGTAAATATTTTTCCATTCTCCTATATAGGAAATGATGTAGAGATTGGTGATAGGAGTGTGATTTATCCTCATTCTATTATTTTGGATAATACTAAGATTGGAAAAGAGGTAATAATTTACCCTGGCGTTGTTATAGGTTCTTCTGGATTTGGTTATCATCAAGTGGGAGAAAAATTTGAAGCTATTCCTCATATTGGAAGAGTTGTAATAGAAGACAGGGTGGAAATAGGAGCTCTTTCTATGATTGATAGGGGGACAATAGGGGATACAATTATTGGGGAGGGAACCAAGATAGATAATGGAGTTCATATTGCCCATAATGTTAAAATTGGAAAGAATGTAATTATCCTTGCTCAAGTTGGTATTAGTGGTAGTTGTGAGATAGAAGATGGTGCTGTTATTGCAGGACAAGTTGGAATTGCAGATCACATAAAAATTGGTAAAGGTGCAAAAGTTGTGGCAAAATCAGGGGTTGATAGAGATGTGGAAGATGGAGAAGTTGTTTTTGGATATCCTGCTATTAGGAAGATGGAGATGATGCGGCTTATCAGTTATTTTAAAAGATTGCCTGAACTTTTTAATAGAGTTAAGAAACTTGAGGATTTAAATAAATAAGTAGAAAATGTTTTTCATTTTCTAAGCTTTATGGGCTTTTTTATTCTTTTATTTTTTCTTTCCAATTCTGAGGAAATTTTCATTTATTCTGGAGATAGAATTTTCTTTAATGTTGACTCTTCTTTTGTTTTAATTTATGGAAATGCGAAAACAAACCAAGGTAAATTAAGTCTTTCTGCCGATAGTATTTTATATGATTTAAATAAAAAAAAACTGACCGCTAAAGGAGAAGTTGTTTTTAATGATGGAAGTAGTGAAATAAAGGCAAAAGAAATGAGTTATGATGTGGATAGAGAAATTGGAGATGCTTATCAGGCAAAGACAGAGGTAGAGAATGGTTGGTTTTTTGGGAAAAGAATTAGATACTTTAAAGAAGGAAGTTTAAAAATAAAGGATGGATATTACACAACTTGTGAACTTGATCCTCCCCATTACTGGTTTTATTCTCCAAGGATGCGAATTAATATTGATGAGAGTTTAGTAGCTGAGCCTGTTATCCTTTTGGTGCAAGATATTCCTGTTTTCTTTGTCCCGTTTTATTTTCAATCAATAAAAAAGGAAAGAGCTTCAGGATTATTAAGGCCTGAGTTTGGGACTTCTTTTTATGGAGGAAATTACATAAAGAAAATAGGGTGGTATCAAACTTTAGGCCCCCACGCAGATCTTATTTTTTACTCAAATTATTATACTAAAAAGGGTATTAGCTTCCATATTGACGAGTTTAGATGGAATTTGCTTCCTTATAGTATTGGAGATTTCAGTGGTAGTTATATTAAAGAGAGAGAAAGTGGAAAAGAGAGATGGTTGATAAGAGGGAATACTAAAGGAGAAATGTGGGGGATTCGGTTGAATGCTGATACGAGGTTGGAGTCTGATAGAGATTATACAAAGGACTATGAGCCTGGAGAAGTTGAAAAAATTCTAGAGAAAGAGATAAATTATAGTTTATCATGGAATGGAGAAATTTTAGGGGCAAGAACAGATTTTGTTCTCGATCATCGCGAAAATCTTACTACAGAGGAAATTTATAAAAGATGGCCTTCAGTTAATTTAACTTTTCCAACATTTAAGATAGGTTTTGTTAATTTTAGAAGTTTTTATAAGTTTGTTAGAGATGAAACTAATCACTGGGCTTCTGGTTTCTCTGGAAGAACCAATTTAAATTTTAATTTGTATATTTTCAATTTAAATATGGGGATTTCTGGTGAGAGTGATTATTATGAAAGAGAGAATATTACAATTAACCACTGGGAGTCTTCTATGGCAATAAAAACAAATATATATGGAGTTTCCTTTTTTGGGATTCCTCCTATAAGTAAGTTTAGGCATATTGTTACTCCTTCGGTTTCTTTCTCTTATGCTCCTTACCCAAAAGAAGTTGAGGTTTCTCCAATTGCCGAGTTTTCTCTTCCTTATGGGCAAAGGTCATTTATTCTCTCTCTTTCAAACTTATTTCAATGTAAGATCAGAGATAAAAGATATGATTTTGCCTCAATAAACTTTTCCACTAACTATCGTCAAAAGGAAAAGGAATTTTCTCCTATATCTATTAACGGAAGTTTTTGGATAGGAGATTTTTTGAAACAAGATTATTCTACTTCTTATGATATAAAGGGAAAGGAGTTTGGATCTAAAAGAGTTAATACTTACTTAGAATTTAGAAGTAATGTTGAGGGTAATCCTTTTGATCTTTATCTAAGACATTCGATTGATTTTACTAAGGAGTCTCGCATCCAACAAGCTGATTTAGGAGTAGGGTTTAATCCTACTCCTAATTGGATTTTAAGGGTTAATGCTCATTATGATTTTGAAAGAAATAAAATTACAAACACAAGTGTGGATCTTAACCGAGATTTGCATTGTTGGCGTATTTTAATGTCTGTAAATAAGTTTGGAGAAGATTGGGATTATAGATTAAGTTTTGAGTTAAAGGGTATTCCTGAAGTTAAAATAACAAGAGAGACTCTGGGGGGATTAATGCCTTAATTTATGATTTAACGCACAACAACAAATTTACCCCTTCCAATTACTTCACCATTAGTTACTACAAGATAAATGTATAACCCTGAAGGAAGATCAATAATTATTGAGAAATCGTTTTCACCTTGAGGAACTTTATAGGAGCCTTTTTTATTCCCAGTTAAATCGTAAATTAAAATTTCTTTTCCTCCAAGGTTTCTTGCAGAAAAGTGAAGCTCTTCATTAATAGAAGCATTGAATGGATTTGGATAAACATCTACTTTGTAGAGATCCTTTTCGTTAAGATTTAACTCAAATTCATATAATCCCTTATAAGTGCAAATAAAAAGTTTATTGCGTTCAAGAATGTGAAGAGGAGAAATGACATCTTTTAGATCAAATGGTTCTAAATTCTTTAATTCTGAAGGTAAAGATTCCCAACTTCCATTGGGAGAAAGATAACTTAAACCTGTTGTAGAGTTATAACACCAAACTCCTTTTTTATAATCAGTAGCTAATCCATCAATCTTTCCTGTAGAATAACTTCTTTCAATACTTTCTCCAACAATATATACAAGTCCATTTTCTAAACCAGCCCATATATTCCCTATTAGATCTGAAGTCATTGAAGTTGTGCTTGAACCAAGATTTCCTCTTATTTTTATACACCTTCCGTCCTCTTTTAATATGTGAATACCTGCTCCACCATCTGTGGGAGAATTTCCACAATAAATTCCTTCTATTCCTTCAGCAAACACCCTTTTCCATTTAACTTCAGGATCTTGGTATATTCTCCAATCAAAAGAATTTTCGTTTGTTCTTTGCATTCTTAAGACATAACTCCCGTCTTTTCGTATAATTCCTATCCATAAGTTATCGTTTTTATCTATGAGCATTCCACTAATAGTTCTACCATAAAGAGGTGGAAGTATTGGGTATGGCATTGTATCTTTATTTGGCTCCCAACAAAATATAACAGGAATGTGGGAAGTATCATCTTTTTCAAACCAATACCAAAGTCCTAAATATATTCTACCTTTGGAGTCGGATTCTATATTAAAAAGATAGCCTCCAGGAAGGTTCCAGTTATTTCTTCTATTCACTATTTTCCATTTTTTTCCATCGAATACAGAAATACTTCTACTAAATTTATGAACCACATAAATTTTACCATCTGGAGTTTGAGTTAAGTCTGTTACTAAATTTGAAGAGATTCCCGGAGGGTAAATAAAATTAGAGGTTCCTTCAAATAAAATTCCTTCTCCTCTTACAACTAAAGCTAAAGAATCAGAAACCTTATAAAATCCTCTAATATCTCCTCCGTAAATCTTTTCCCAAATATTTCCGCTCCACTTATAAAGCCCTCCATTTGTTCCTATGTAAATCTTTTCATCTATTTCTTTAATGTCCCGAACTGTGTATTCCGAAAAACTCCCTGTATCAGATAAAATTTCTTTGCATCCCCAACTTCCACCAGCCCAGATTCCAAGATGAGAAACTAAAATAGAATAAGTTTCTCCTAAGGGTTTAATCAATAGTGTATCGTTTAAATTAGAAGATATTTTGTAAACACCTCTATTTGTTCCGACTAAAAAACAAGTGTCAAGGGGTAAGATTTCAAAAACTTTAAAGCCATAATCTTTATTTTCTACTTTTTTGGAAAGAGCGCCAAAATCTTTTAAGTTAAACCACTGAATTCCTCTTGAGGATCCGAGAAGAACTTTATCTTTATTTATCTTGATTGTATAGATGGAGGTGTCTGAGAAAAATAGAGAATTTATTTCCTGGAAATTTATTCTTTCTAGTCTTTTATTGAGAATTACGATGCCTCCATTTAGAAGAACAAAAACAGAATCTCCTCTTATGAAAATCTCTTTTGTTTTGTTAGAGGGGAGACCGGAAATAGAATTTATTGTGGCCCATGAACTATCTTCAGGATTAAAAGAAAGAATGCCTCCTTCGTCAGTTGTTATATAAATATAATCTGAATAAGCACTATTATTAAAGAGGCGAGTTTCTAAATAAAGATTGCTTTTATTTACTGTTATTGAAAGTAAAAATAGTAACATTTAATCACTGTTATTTTTAACTTTTTCCCAGATTGTTTCGAGGTCTTCTTGGGAAAGCTCTTTTATTTTCCTATTTTTTAATAATTTCTCAAGTTTGTAAAAGCGTTTTTCAAATTTATCATTCGCTCTTTGTAAGGCGATTTCTGGGTTAATATTTAGAAAATTTCCAAGATGTGCGACTGCGAAAAGTATGTCACCCAATTCTTCTATTTTTTCTTCTTTGTCTTTTGAGTTTTTAAGTTCTGTTAGTTCTTCTTCTATTTTTTCAAACACACCTTGAATATTTTCCCAGTCAAACCCTTTTCTTGAAGCTCTTTTCTGAATTTTAGCTGAACGAAGAAGAGCTGGTAATCCTCTCCCAATTTTCCAAGCTTTTGCTTTTATTTTTTCCCATTTTTCAAGGACTTCCTCTGAAGAAGTTGCTTTTTCATTTCCAAAAACATGGGGATGCCGTTCAATCATTTTCTTAGAAACTCTTTTTAAGATTTTTTTAAGGCTGATCCCTTTTTCTTCCAAAATAACACCCATCATAAGGACTGTCAGAAGGATATCTCCATATTCTTCAATAATTTTTTCTATGTCTTTTTTAGATACTTCAGAGTTAAGTTCGTAGGTTTCTTCTATGAGTTGAGGGATTAAACTTTCTAAAGTCTGTTCTCTATCCCAAGGGCATTTTTTTCTTAAAATTCTTACTAAATCTAAAAATTTATCCATAGGATTAAAAGTAAAGAAATTAACTTGCTGAGGAAAAAAGTTTAGAAATTTCTTCTTTATATTTTCCCAAAATTTTCCAGTTTTCTTTATGAGCTTTCATTTCATCTGTCTCTTCTAGTCCTTTTAGCTCTTTAAGGTCTTTTTCTATCTCTGCTTTTTGTCTTTTAGAAATATTAGGATTATCAAGCAGTTTTTCCATATTTTTTATATTTTCTTTTTGGCTTTCTTCTATCTGCATATAAGTGAAACATCCTAATATTTTATAAGAGGTTTTGAAGAAACTTTCACCAGTAAATCCATATTTTCTTAGAGCTTTGTCAAGTTCTTTCAGGAGGTTTTTTTCTAAATTAGAAATTTTTAGAAGAATAGTTTTATTACTGAACAGATCTTCAAGAGACTCTTCTTTCTCTTTCATAATCCTTTTTGCCACAGGGAAAGCTTTAATAAAAGATTTAACTTCTTTTTCGTTTAGTAAGAGGTCTTTAAATTCTTCTTTCTCAATGAAAGTAAAGCTTTCTTCTTTTTGAGTATTTTTTCTACAACTTATGACCTCAAAAGAAAAAAGTAAAGATAGGAGAAGTAAGTATTTAAAAAATTTCATATTTTTTCTTTTCTCCTTCTTGTTAGAGAGAATATTACAATAATATCTTTTTCTGTCAAGCGTGTTGTTTTTTAATCTTATTTAGAATTTCCTAATAATTTTATTAGCAAAGCTTGTTGGGCATAAAGGCGATTTTCAGCTTGATCAAAGACTATAGAATTTGGGCCATCTATTACATCTGGAGTTACTTCTTCACCTCTTTTAGCAGGTAGACAATGCATAAAAATAAAATCTTTTTTTGCGCAAGCAACAATTTCTTTATTTACCTGAAAAGAAGCGAAGGCTTTTCTCCTTTTCTTAGCTTCACTTTCGAAACCCATTGATGTCCAAACATCAGTGTATATTACATCTGCTCCTTCCGCGGCATCTTTTGGATTATTAGTAAGAATAATAGAACCGTTAGATTTTGTAGATAATTCCTTTGCTTTTTTTAAGATTTCTTCATTAGGTTCATATCCCTTTGGATGGGCTACTCTGAAATCCACCCCCATAAGGCCGGCTGCTAAAAGCATTGAATTGCAGACATTATTTCCATCTCCAATAAATGCTAATTTTATTTTTCGGAGATCTCCTTTCTTTTCATAAATTGTATAGAAATCTGCGATAATTTGACAGGGATGTTCTAAATCGGATAGTCCATTTATTACAGGAACTCTGGAGGCTTTAGCGAGTCTTTCTACAGTGGAGTGAGCGAAAGTTCTTGCCATTATTCCTGAAACCCACCTTGAGAGATTTTGTCCAATATCTTCAACAGTTTCTCTTTTATCAATTCCTATATCTTGAGGAGAAAGATATATTGCAGTTCCGCCAAGTTCGTAAATTCCAACTTCAAAAGTCACTCTAGTTCTAAGAGAAGGCTTTTCAAAAATCATAGCTAATACCTTCCCTTTTAAAGGAGATTTTTCAATTATTTTTTTCTTCTCTTTTTTTAGGGTATCAGTTTCTTTTATTATATTTAAAAATTCCTGCTCGTTTATATCTCTAATAGAGATAAAATCCTTCTTCATCTTTCCTCCTTTTTTTTCCCATATTCCATCTGAAACTTTAAAAATTCTTTTCTTGGAAGATGGTCTACAATTAAGATGCCATTTAAGTGTTCTATTTCGTGTTGAAGCATTCTTGCTACGAGACCTTCTCCTCTAAATTCAATTTCTTTTCCATCTTCATTAAATCCTCTTACCAAAACAATCTGAGCTCTTGAGATTTCGACAGATACTCCGGGTATAGATAGACAACCTTCTGCCATTAAGTCCTCTCCGCTTGCCTCTATAATTGTTGGATTTATAATTATTATTGGTTTTTCGTTTTTATCTTGTTTTCCTACAAGAACTTGACTTGCAACTCCTATTTGATTGGCGGCAAGTCCTATACCTTTTTCTTCTTCCATAACCTTAATCATCTCTTCTATAAGATAATGAATGTTTGAAAAATCCTTAACTTCTTTTGCTTTTTCTTTTAAAATTAAATCTGGATAAATTCTTATTCTACTCATTGTTCTTTTATTGTTATATTTAATTCTTTTAGTTCTTCCTCAGTAACTTTACCCGGAGAACTTTCCATAAGTCCAAGTCCACTTAATGTTTTAGGAAAAGCAATTACGTCTGTTATTGATTCTTCTTTTGCGAGAAGCATACATATTCTATCAAAACCTAAAGCAAAACCACCATGGGGAGGGGCTCCGAGAGAAAGAGCTTTAAGTAAAAAACCAAATTTTTTCCATGCTTCCTCTTCGCTCATCCCAAGAACTTTTAATAGTTTTAATTGGGTTTCTATTTTATGCGCTCTAATGCTACCTGAGCCTAATTCTATTCCATTAAGAACAAGATCATACTGATTCCCAATCAATTTTTCAGGATCCTTTTCTAAATCTTCTGGATTTAACGGTTCTGTAAAGATGTGATGAGAAGGAGTCCAAGTTTTATTTTGTTCATCCCATTCAAACATTGGGAAGTCCGTTACCCATAAAGGGCTCCAAGTTTTTTTGATAATAGACAACTCCTCTCCAAGTTTAATTCTTAAAGTTCCGAGAGGTATAAGGACTTCCTTTTCACTTTCTCCAGCTAAAAGAAAAAGTGTTTCGCCTTTCTCCAATTTAAAAATCTCAAGATTTTTGAAGTATTTTGCAAAAGGACCTTTGTAATTTCCACCTTCATTGATTAAAAACAAAAGACCTTTAGCTCCAGCTTCTTTTGTTATTTTTTCAAAATAACTTATTTCGCTACGAGTGAATAAGGATTTTGTTTTTATTCCTTTTATTTGTTTTGCCTTATTAAAAATGCCAAACTCTCCACTTTTGGCTTCTTTAGAATAGTCAACTATTAAAAGAGGATTCCTTAAATCTGGCTTATCAGTCCCATATTTATTTAACGCTTCTCTATAAGTGAGTCTAGGGAATGGGGTAGATAGTTCTTCTTTTAAACTTTCTTTAAAGAAAGCAGAGATTAATTCTTCTACAATTTTCAAAATATCTTCTCTTTCAGCGAAGGAGATTTCAAAATCTATTTGAGTGAATTCCAGCTGCCGATCTCCTCTCATATCTTCATCTCTAAAGCATTTTGAAATTTGGTAATATCTATCAAATCCTGCAACCATAAGGATTTGTTTATATAGTTGTGGAGATTGAGCAAGAGAATAGAATTTTCCTTTTTGTAATCTGGATGGGACAAGGAAGTCCCGAGCACCTTCAGGAGTTGGTGTTGCAAGGATTGGGGTTTCCACTTCGATGAAATTTTTTTTATTAAAAACTTCCCTTGCGATCTGCATTAACTTATGTCGTAAGATAAAATTGCTAATAGCTTTTTTTCTTCTTAGGTCAAGATATCTATATTTAAATCTTAACTCTTTTTCTGCTTGGATCTCCTCTTGAACCACAAATGGAGGAACTTCAGATGGATTTAAAACCTCAAAATTTGAAGCGTAAACTTCTATTTCTCCTGTTTCTATATTTTTATTAATCATGTCCTTAGGTCTTTTTCTAACTTCTCCTTGCACCAAAATCACCCATTCTAAGGAGATTCTTTTTACTTCTTGAATAGGTAGCTTTTCGCTTGAAAATACAATTTGAGTTATACCGTATCTATCCCAGAGATCCACAAAGATTATTTCTCCATGGTCTCTTATTTTTCTAACCCATCCTGCAATTTTTACAATTCTACCTGCATCTTTTGCTCTTAATTCACCACAATTTACATCTCTTAACATTGAAGCCTCTTTATAATCTCATTTAAAGGAATTTCTTCCTGTTTTCCACTTTGCATATTCTTCAGCTTTAAAACTCCCTTTTTTCGTTCATCTTCTCCTATTAAAATAACCCATTTGGCGTTTTGTCTATCAGCTTCTCTAAGCTGGGCTTTAGGACTTCTATTCATAGGATCTTTATCACAAGATAATCCAATTTTTCTTAACTCATCCATAACTTTCAAAGCCAAAATATTAGACTCCTTATCAAAAGTTACTAAATATACATCTAAGTTTGATTTACTCTCTTTTTCTGAATCTTTTAAAAGTAGAACTAGTCTATCTATTCCAATCGCGTAGCCTGAAGCAGGGATATCTTTTCCTCCTAAAAACTTAATAAGACCATCATATCTTCCTCCTCCACCCACTTCATTTTGTGCTCCAAGTTTGGAATGAGTAAACTCAAATACAGTTTTTGTGTAATAATCAAGACCTCTAACCAGATGAGTATTAATAATAAAATTAATTTTTAGTTTTGTAAGAAGTTCTTTGAGTTCCTCAAAGTGATTCCTACATTCTTCACAAAGGAAATCTATGGGGACAGGGACATTCATTAATTTATCTTTATCTTTTTTACAATCTAGGATTCTAATAGGATTTTCTGAATATCTTCTTTTGCAATCTTCGCAAAGATTCTCTAACTTTTTTCTTAAGTTTTCTTTTAGTTTAATAGAAAAATTTTTTCTACAACTTTGGCATCCAATTGAATTTATATTTAGAGTAATTCCTTTAATGTTTAATTCCTCAAAAATGTCTAATGCACTCTTTATTAATTCTACATCAGTTTCTGGAAAAGAAGATCCTATAACTTCAGCCCCAAATTGGTTAAACTCACGATATCTTCCTTTTTGTGGTCTTTCCTGTCTAAACATTCGTTCAATGTAATAAAATTTTTGAATCATTCCTTTTGTAAAGAGCCCATGTTGAATAAACATTCTCACAATTGAAGGAGTGCCTTCTGGTTTTAAAGTAATGCTTCTGCCTCCCATATCTTCGAAAGTAAACATTTCTTTTTTTACAATGTCAGTGGTTTCTCCTGTGGATTTCTTGAAAAGTTCTGTAAGTTCGAATGTTGGTAATCTAACTTCTTGGAAATTATAACTTTTCATTTTTTTCTCTATAGCAGATTCAACTTTCTTCCACTTTATTACTTCTTCAGGTAAAATATCTCTTGTTCCTTTCACATTTTTAAAAATAAAATCCAACCCCATTTTTATTTCCTCATTTGAGAGTTAGAAAAGTAAAGATTATTCCAGAGAAGTTTGAGAGGAAATCATAAAAACTTGGGGTCCTACTTCCAATTAAATATTGGTGAATTTCATCTATTCCAGCGAAAATCACAATGAATATTAAATATTTCCAACTCTTTTTATCAAAACCTAAAAAGAAAAAGAGAGTGAGAGTAGAGTAAAGAAAAAAATGAAAAACTTTGTCCAAACCTCTATTAGAAGGAAGAAATGTTTTTTGTGGTAAAGAAGTAACTGTAATAATAACCAAGAGCCAGATTAAAAAAGGGATTTTTTTCATTTTATAAAATGTATCTGCTTAGTTTTTCGTCACTTACGATCTTTTCTAACTCTTTTCTGACATAATCTTCATCTATTATAATTTTCTTTTGCGGTAGATCAGGTATTTCAAAGAGAAAGTCCTCCAGTAAAAGATTCATAACAGTTTGGAGCCTTCTTGCACCAATATTTTCACTAATTTCATTTGCTCTTTTTGAGTATTCTGCAATTAAAGTGAGAGCTCCTTCGGTAAATTCAAGTTCATATCCTTCAGCTTTAAACAAAGCTTTGTATTGTTTCACTAAAGAGTTCTCAGGTTCAATAAGAATTCTTCTAAAGTCTTCCTTTGTAAGGTCTTTAAATTCAACTCTAATAGGAAATCTACCCTGTAATTCTGGAATAAGATCTGAAGGTGAGGAGGAAGAAAAAGCCCCAGCAGAAATAAATAGAATGTGATCTGTATTTACAGGTCCATATTTAGTGTTAACAGTTGTTCCTTCTACAAGAGGGAGGAGATCTCGTTGAACTCCTTGACGAGAAACATCAGGTCCAACCTTAGAGTCAGAACCTATAATTTTGTCTATCTCATCAATAAATATTATGCCTAAGTTTTCTACTTTTCTTCTGCTTTCTTCGATAACTTCGTCTCTATCTATAAGTTTATCAGCCTCTTCTTTTATAAATATTTCCCTTGCTTCTCTAACAGTTACGAATTTTTTCTTGGTTGATTTAGGCATTAGAGTAGAGAAGGCGTCTTGAATTCCTACAGTGAATTGTTCAGGACCAACAGCTCCAAGAATTTCAATGAAAGGTAAATCTTGTTTTTTAAGATCTAATTCTACTTTTCTATCTTCAAATTCTCCATTTCTTAATCTGATTCTCATTTTTTCTCTTGTTTCTTTCATAGATTCATCACTGGAAGGGACAAGTAAGTCCAAAAGTTTTTCTTCTGCAAGTTTTGAAGCTTTTTCCCAAACCTCTTCTCTTTTCTTTGATTGAACCATCTTGACTGCTACATCCATTAGACTTCTCACCATTGATTCCACATCTCTTCCCACATAACCAATCTCAGTAAATTTCGTAGCTTCTGTTTTTATAAATGGAGCCTTTATTATAAGGGATAAGCGTCTTGCGATTTCAGTTTTACCCACACCTGTTGGTCCAATCATTATTATGTTATTTGGATATATTTCTTTCCTCATAGACTCTTCAACTTTTTGCCTTCTCCATCGATTTCTAATAGCAATTGCTACAGCTTTTTTTGCCTCGTCTTGTCCTATTATATATCTATCTAACTCCCTAACAATATCTTTTGGTTTTATATCTAATTCATCTTTTGTTTCATCTTCTAATTTGAATTCTTCTATTTCTTTCATTTTATCACCTCTATTGAAATGTTATCATTTGTATAAACGCAAATTTCAGAAGCGAGTTTTATTGATATCTCGACAATTGAAGGGGCGTCTAGAGAAGAATATCTTATTAAAGCCCTTGCTGCTGATATTGCATATGCTCCTCCTGAACCTATCCCTATTAGACCATCATCCGGTCTAATTACTTCTCCACTTCCAGATAAAATAAAAGATTCTTCTTTATTCATTACTCCAAGAAGAGCTTCTAATCTTCTTAGATATTTATCTTTTCTCCATTGCTTTGCAAATTCAATAACTGCTTTAGAAATATTTTTTGGGTATTTATTTATTTGTTCTTCAAACATAGAGCATAGAGTTAGTGAATCTGCAACAGAACCTGCAAAACCTACAAGAACTTCTCCTTCTCTTAGAACCTGTATTTTTTTTGCGTTAGCTTTTAGTATTGTTTCGTTAAATGTGACCTGTCCATCACTCCCCATAGCGACAATTCCATCTTTTCTAACACCTAAGATTGTTGTTCCATGTAAGATCATTTTCGGAGCTCCATTTAGTCTTCTAAAACTTCATAATTTGGAGGTTCTTTTATTATTTTTACATTGTGAGGATGGCTTTCTGTAAGACCAGCTGTGGTTACCCGAATAAATTTTGCCTTTTTCCTTAATTCTTTTATATTTCTTGCGCCTACATAACCCATACCTGCTCTAAGACCTCCTTCAAGTTGGAAGAGAACCTCACTCACTGGGCCTTTGTGAGGGACCCGAGAAACAACTCCCTCAGGAACTAATTTTCCTGTTTGAAAATAACGATCTTTGCTTCCCTTTTCCATTGCATCAATAGAACCCATTCCTCTATAAACTTTGAATCTTCTCCCTTCTAAAAGCATGGATTCTCCAGGAGCTTCATCTGTTCCTGCGAGGAGATTTCCTATCATAACAGAATCTGCTCCTCCAGCAAGCGCTTTAGTAATGTCTCCCGAGAAGACAATTCCTCCATCAGCTATTATAGGAACTTTACCTTTTACAGCTTTTGCTACTCTCTGAATAGCAGTTAATTGGGGTACACCTATGCCACTTATGACTCTGGTTGTACAAATAGAGCCAGGCCCAACCCCTACTTTTATACCATCTACATCAAGTTTTAATAGCTCTTTTGCTGCTTCCTCAGTCACTACGTTCCCAACAATAAGATCTTTATCACAGATTTTTCGTAATTTTTTTGTTACTTCAAAGACTTTTTTAGTGTAACCATGAGCTGTGTCTATAACGAGGCAATCAACTCCTGCAGAAAGAAGTTCTTTGGCTCTATCTATAGTATCTTCTCCAACACCTACAGCTGCACCGCAATAAAGGCGTCCTTCCTCATCTATGTTAGCTCTTGGAAATTCTTTTCTTTTTAAAATATCTCTAAGGGTGATCAGACCTACTAAGCGGTCATCATTATCCACTAAAGGAAGTTTTTCTACTTTATGTTTTCTAAATAATTCTTTTACTTTTTCTATTGAAATGCCTTTTTCTCCTGTAATCAATTTTTCCCTTGGTGTCATAATTTCTTTAATTTTTTTTGTTTCATCTTCTTCAAATATTAAATCACTTTTTGTTATTATACCTTTCAATCTGCCGTCCTCACTAACTACCGGAACTCCAGAAATTTTATAAGCTTTCATTATTTCCTTAACTTCACGAATTGTAAAGGAGGGGCTAACTGTTATAGGATCAGGGATGAGAACGCTTTCAAATCTTTTCACCTTTCTTACTTGGTTTGCTTGTGCTTCTATTGATAGGTTTCTGTGAATAATTCCGAGGCCCCCTTGTAAAGCAATTGCAATTGCCATTTCTTCTTCTGTTACAGTATCCATAGCTGCAGATACAATGGGAAGTTTAAGGCCGATATTTCTGCTGAATTTACTATTAATATCTACCTCCTGGGGTAGAACTTCAGAATACCCAGGTTCTAATAGAACGTCTCCAAATGTTAACCCTATATCAAGTTTTTTCTCTCTTGGCAAAAGGAACTCCTTTCAGTAAACTACCTTTAAATACAATGTTTGCTTCTCCAGTAAGCCAGAGTCTATTTTCACTTTCTCTTTCTGTTTCAAATTCTCCACCTCTCATTTTAACTTTAAGTTTATTTTTTCCAGTTTCCTCCATTACAAAGAATGATACGGAGGCAATTCCTGAAGAGCAGGAAAGAGTTTCTCCCTCTACACCTCGTTCAAAAACTCTCATATAAACGAAGCCATTTTCTTCTCTGAACCAATCTACATTATTTCTTCCAGGGATAGCGTTCGAGAGTTTAGGCCCATCTATCTGGAGATTAATTTTGTCTACATCGTTTACAGGAATTACATAGTGGGGAACACCGCATTCAACAATAGCTCCTTTTTTTCTTCTTTCTAAAATTTTTAAAGGAGGCATAAGAGCTGATACAGTTCCATTTTTATTATAAACAAGCTGAACAATCCCTGATTCTGTTTCAATTTCATCTTTTTCTTTTACCTTTCCTTTCATATATAACAAACGAAAGAAAACTCTTACTGCATTCCCGCAGAAAGGGACGTTGCTTCCGTCTGGATTGTAAAATTTCATTTTTTTTCCATTCATTACAACAAGACCATCTCCCCCAACTCCATATCTTCTATTTAATATCCAAACGGCAAGTTTAGAATAATCATATTTTGGATTATAATTCATTAGGACAAAATCGTTTCCTCCTCCTTCTCCTTTTATAAAGTTAACCATTTTTTTCCTCCAAAAGTCCTAAGTCTTTTAATACCACATTCATTATTTCAGGTTCTATCACTTTCTTCTTTTCGAGGAAAGCCTCTAATAAGGCATTTTCACATATTATATTGATAGATCTTGGCTTTCCTCTTGAAAATTTATGAATTAAATTTAAAGAAGCTTCAGTAAAAGGCATAGAGCTTCCTCCTGCAACTTTAATACGATGAGCTATATATTCTTTTACGGTGGGGAGATCTAAAGGTTGGAGAGTTGTTCTTACAGCAGTTCTTTCGTATAAAGCTTCATCTTGTTTGAGATTCTCTTCCATTTCTGGTAAGCCAAAAATTACAAAGTTCAAAAGGTGATGAGAATCAGCTTCAATATTAAGAAGACCTCTAATTTCTTCCATTGTGTCTTTTTTTCTAAGCATATTTCCTTCATCTATTAATACTGCAACTTTCTTCTTTTTTTCATAATACTCCTGCAATTTGTCATATAATCCAGTAATTATTTTTTCTCTATCATCTCCTTTATCTTCAACCCCTAATTGTAAAGAAATTTTTTTAAGAAACCATCCAGCTGAGACATCTGGATGTATTACTATTAGAAGAGAAACCTCATAAGATTCATCAGAGGATAGCATATTAAGTAATCTTCTTGCCAATGTTGTTTTTCCCATTCCTATATCAGCTACTAAAAGAGAAAGCCCTAATCTATTATCAATACAATGAAGGATCTTTTTTAAAGCCTTAGAATGCTGAGGGCTATCATAATAAAACCTCTCATCTGGAGAAGTAGAAAAAGGCTTCTCTTTTAATCCAAAAAAGCTTTCGTAATCCATTTATTTTATAAAATAAATATAAGCAAAAAATTTTTTTGTCAAGGATTAAGACAAAGTTCTTTTTATATTTTTGAGGTTGAAGAATTTTGAATAAAGAAGTTTTAGAAAATTAGAAAATAAAAGGTTGACAAAATTTTATTTTAGAACATTATTTTAGGAGAATTTAAAAAGGGATTAAAGATGAAACTTAGATATGATATGTTGACACATGGTGTGAATATAGTTTGCACTAAATACGAAGGGAAATTTAGTGGTCTTGCAGTCGCTTGGGCCACACAAATTGATGTGGATCGGATTCTAATTTGTGTTGGTTCACAGAGTTATACAAGAGAACTTATATTGAAGTCCAAGATATTTGGCTTAAGTGTTCTTGCTAAAGGACAGGAAGAAATTGCTAGAAAATTTGGTAGGCAATCAAGTAAAAAAGTTGATAAATTTAAAAATATAGCTTATCATACACTTAAGACAGGTTCTCCTCTTCTAAATGATTGTATTGCGGTATTCGACTGTGAGGTAGAAAAAGTTTTTGATTACAACGATACAAAGTTAATTGTTGGAAAAATTGTTGCAGCTGAGTTTATAAGAAAAGAATATGAACCTCTTGTATATAAAGAAAAAGATTACTGAATTTTATTAAAAATAAACTAGTTAAACAGATTTATTGCTAAAAACGTATTAAACCCTTTATTTGTTTTGCTATACTGATATATTAACTTAAGACATTTAATTGCTTGATATTAAATAACTTGTATTTTAAAAGATGAAGTTTAATAAGATAGGTTTTATTTAATTAGGATTAATTTTTTTGTTTGGGAAAAATTGTTTGCTTCGATTTTGTAGAAATAAACCCCTTTCGGAAGATTTGCTCCTGAGAAGGTAATAGAATGGTATCCGGCCTCTTTTTTCTCGTCCAATATAATAGCCAATTTTTCCCCTATTAGATTGTAAATGGTTATTTTGACTTGGGTTTCTTCTGGTAAGCCAAAGTCAATATTAGTGATTGAGTTGAATGGATTTGGGTAGTTTTGTTTGATAAAATATTGCTTAGGAATTTGGGAAGAGTCGGGATTGTTTACATTTCCTTCTCCTTTTCTGATTTCCATAGCACTTAATTTTGCATTATTAATTTTTGTGATAAAATTAATGTTTAGTTCGCCGTCTTTTAATTCTACGGGTATAACCACATCGTAAGCTGTATTCTTCTCTGTCCTAAAAAGAAGGTCTAGATTCCGGATGAGATGTTCCCCTTCGGCCTCAACATGAAATATTCTACTTCCAGGATTTTCCCAATATATTTCGGCAAATTTTAATACCAACTCGTAAAAACCATTTTCAAGAGGAATATTATAACTAAAATCGCCATAGCGTTCGCTCTGGTAAAGTTTATCGTCTAAAGTGCCTTCTATAGGATTTGTTGTAGAGTAAATAGAGCCACCAGAAACCCATCCTGTGGTAGCATCGTTTATATATTCTATTCCATCTTTCGATAAATAAGTTTCGCCTCCTGAATTTATGGCAAAAATTACCTCGCCATTTCCTCCATCCTTTGTTGTCACTAAAAGTTCGTTAGTAGGATTAGAAATGTGTTGGGTATTATATGAACGAATCCGATATTTATAAGCTGTGTTTTTTAATAGACCTGTTTCCAAATAAGATGTATCAGAGGTTGTATCGAGGGTTTTAAAACCTTCCTTTGTGTTTATCTCTACAATATAACCTATGTTCTCTCCCTCTACAGGACTCCATGATAAGAGAATTTGACTTGAATTTAAGGTAAGTCCTCTTAAATTTTCTGGAGGTTCTGGAATTCCTATGCTTGGTTTCGCTTTCCCCTCAATTTTAATGGTAATGCCGCTATTGGTTATTGTTCCAGACCAATTTATTTTTAAATGAGATTGATCTCCATTTCCAGTGCGGAGATAGGTAGTCTTTATTCCATTTACTTGGACTATATCTATAGAATCGGTATACAGATCCCATACATAAATAGATGAAACCTCTATTGAGTTGTCCGGAATGAAAACAATTTGTTGATTTTGATAGGAATCACCATAGGTAGTGTAACTTATTTTTGCATAACCATCCGGAGTGATTATTAGAGCATTTTGGAGTTCGTGATTTAACGAGTCAAAGAGAATGGGTTCAAGCCACAATTCTTTTGAATATTTGTTGTAATGAAAGCCTATTAAGTTGTAATAATTACGCCATAAAACAGGAATGCTAATATACTGATTGGTTCCAGAGGAACTTGTAGCTATCCAGGTTGGCAAAGAAACCTTTGGAGGAATTCCAAGCTGTTCATTAAACACAAGATTTCTGTTGAGATAGTTTCGTTCATACATATCTTTTTGGAGCCGAAGCCATATATTAGAGCGACGAGTTTGTAAAGAAAATCCTCCAAAATGCCCAACGAGATAAGGTTGCCATTCTGAGTAAGAACCATTTGGATAACCTAGACCTTTATTTAAAGGATCGTAATAATTAAAAAGTGTATAATAAAGAGCGTCCAATTTTTGTTTCTCCCAGAAAGGATCGAATTTTAAGAAATTGGCAATCCACGGACCACCTAAAGCACTCTCACAATAAATTCCACAAGGATAAGTGTTATCTAACCATCTCTTTTCAAAATTTTCCACTGCGACTTCAAAAGCATTTTGGTAAATACTTGCTATTTCCACTTCTCCCATAATCTTTGCCAAATAACTCATAATTTGATAAGCCACAATTGATAGACCAGTATTGTAAGCTTGGGAATTACCACCAGCATCGTAGGTACTTAAAGAGCTTTCAAAAGTATAAGGATACTCTGAGCTCCCATAGAGTTGGACCTGGGTAAGGATTCGTTCCCCAGCTTTTTTTAGATAAGGCCAGAAATAAGAAAGTTTATCCAAATCTGCGGTTGCGATAAATGCCTCGTAAACAGAAATTATAAACCCACAATTCAAATCAACCCACTCATATATAGGTCGGTAATCAGGATGTTCTGTATCGTCCCATTCGCAGTAATTAAAATTTGTTCCAAAATCGTGATGAATTTGGCCAGGATAGTTCATTATATGTTGAGTTCTGGCCCACCATTTTAATTCCTGCCAGGCAAGATTGGGATTTATCATTGTATAAATTTGTCTTGCATGCCACATTTGGTCCATAGTCCCTTCAGGACTCCACTGTCCCTCAGTGTGGCAATACCGACCATCTTGAAAATAAACACTGTTATTGATAAGATTAATTGTTGAGTTAAGAGTTTGATCAATAAGCCACTCAGGTAGATTAGAACTTCGCATTCTTAGTACTAGTTCTTCAGCCTTACTCTTAAAAGCATCAAAATTGTGAAGCGCTGAGATAGCTACCTCTTTAGCATTATTCCAGAAGTTAGTGTATTGGTAGTGTTCTTTTTCGTTGGGTTTGTACCATGCAAGAATAAAACGAAGGCTTCTTTTTTCATATGAAGATAATGAGACTCTTATTGCAACACGGTTTGTTGTTCCCGTAAGAGTGTTGTTGCAAAGACCACTTGTAAAAAAGCCGGTGTCATTTCCATAGGTTAGATTACCTGAACCATTATGTATTTTCCCAATAAGACAGAGTTCAAGAGATGAATCGCTTGCTAAAAGTCCTGTGTCGGGGATTCCAACTGGTGTAATAGGTGTATTGATTTGAAAGGCAATGGCGACTGTTACATAAGAGCTTTCTAAATTTTCAACTGTAAACTCAAATGTTGCTCCTGGATGACATAATAGTGGTAGAGAATCGGGGTAATAGGGGAGATAGGCAGTCATTTTTACACCTACATTATTCCATTTTCCAAAGTTTACCCAATGTAGAGGAAAAACTGCATCATCATCTACCCTTCCATTAATCTCTTGGGCTTTCAATAAGGCACAAGTCAATATTGAATCTCCTCTTTGAGTGAATAGTTGAAATTGTGTATTCGGTAAGTTCTGATAATCTCCATTTCTGGTAGGGGTTCGAAAATTTGCCGTAAATTTTCCACTACAAGCGCTATATTTTATAGCTCCTGTTCCTACACCTCCAAGAGGAAGGCCTGTTGTTCCATCTGTTTTTCCTAAAAGAGAAAGAGATAAAAAGAGAATAAAAATATTTTTATTTTTCATCTCTTTAATTATAATAAAATTTCTAAAAATGTCAAATAAAAAAGAGAAGTTTTTAATGGAAAAGCCTAAAGAGAGAGTTGTCTTTAAAATAACGTTGTTTATTAATAAGTAATAAAAATTTTACGAATGAAAAATTTTTGTATTCTGCAAAAGAGAGCTTGCAAAATGCAATTTGTTTAAAATTTTATCTATTTGGGATTCAATATCTTAATTTTTGGAACAGAAATTGTATATTTGATAAATGGTTCTTTGAAAATTTAGC